>CAJQTC010000029.1 GCA_905618885.1 uncultured Pelagibacteraceae bacterium | reverse complement strand
TAATGACAGTTGTTAATTATTCTTTTCAAGAAACTTTTGGTAGTAATGTTTTTACCTGGGAGGGAACAAGATGGTTTAAACAAATTTTACATTCAGAAAGATTTCATGCTGCATTAGGAAGACAATTTCTATTTACTTTTATTATTCTTTTAATTCAATTACCTTTAGGAATCGGCATAGCTTTAACAATGCCAAAAAAAGGTTGGGGTGTTCCTGTTTGTTTAATTCTAATGTCAATGCCGCTACTGATCCCTTGGAATGTAGTAGGGGCAATGTGGAATATTTTTGCCTTACCAGAAATTGGATTTCTTGGTCATTCATTAAATTCGTTAGGTTTTGATTATAATTTTACACAACAAGTTGGCGATGCTTGGTTTACGACAGTTTTAATGGATGTCTGGCACTGGACTTCTTTAGTAGTTTTATTATCTTATGCTGGTTTAAATTCTATTCAACCTGCTTACTACCAAGCAGCAGAAATAGATGGAGCTAGCAGATGGGATGTTTTTAGATATATAGAACTTCCTAAAATGAAGAAAGTTTTAACATTAGCTATTCTTTTAAGATTTATGGATAGCTTTATGATTTACACAGAACCTTTTGTTTTAACAGGGGGAGGGCCTGGAAATTCTACAGTTTTTTTATCTATTGATCTAGTTAAGATGGCTTTAGGTCAATTTGATTTAGGGCCTGCGGCAGCGATGTCTCTTATTTATTTTTTTATAGTACTTCTAGTTTGTTGGATATTTTATAATTTAATGATGAAAGATGAGGCTAAATAATGAAAAAATTTAAATGGCTGGTGCCAACTATTTACATATTATTTTTAATGTTGCCGATTTATTGGCTGATTAATATGTCATTTAAAACAACAAGTGAAATAATCAATACATATTCTTTGTGGCCTAGACAATTTACGTTTGAAAATTATGTAACAATTTTTACAGATAGTACTTGGTATATGGGCTATGTAAACTCCATCACCTATACTGTTTTTAATACTATAATTTCTGTTTCTGCAGCTCTACCAGCAGCATATGCTTTTTCGAGATATAAGTTTTTAGGAGACAAACATTTATTTTTCTGGCTGCTTACTAATAGAATGGCTCCACCCGCTGTTTTTGCTTTACCATTTTTTCAATTCTATTCATCAGTAAATTTATTTGATACGCACATAGCAATAGCACTATCTCACTGTCTCTTTAACATCCCTCTTGCAGTTTGGATCTTAGAAGGATTTATGTCTTCTGTACCAAAAGAACTAGATGAAACCGCTTATGTCGATGGTTATTCATTCGGTAGATTCTTCTTTAAAATATTTATTCCAACAATTGCAGCAGGCATCGGCATAACAATGTTTTTTTGTTTTATGTTTTCGTGGGTAGAGTTATTACTGGCAAAAACATTAACAGCAACAATCGCTAAACCAATCGCAGCAATAATGACAAGGACTTCAAGTTCAGCAGGTTACGAACTAGGTTTGTTAGCAGCCGCAGGTACTCTAACTATAATTCCTGGCGCAATAGTTATTTACTTTGTCAGAAACTACATAGCTAAAGGATTTGCGATGGGAAGGGTATAGTGTTTACAAATTTACAAGCAGCTGGTTGGGATAAAGTTGGTGAAGTAAAAGAAAAAGGTCTCTTCGATTTTGATTTTATTACTTGGATGGCTTGGACGTGGCCTACGGCAACCTTTTTTATATTTATAGCTCTATGTATTACTGGGATGTACTATTGGGAAAAAAAAGTTCCAGGAGGATCTCCACGTAAAGGAATTCTAGGTTTAGACACAACAAGAGGAGATAGATTATTCGTTTCTTTATTGGGAAGTGCTTTTATTCATTTAGCTTGGCTTGGATTAACTGATATGACACTTTGGATTGCGACAGTAATATCAGTTTTTTATGCTATAATAGTGTTTAGGTACGTATAAAAATTATGATTAAAATTGGAATTAATGGTTTTGGAAGAATTGGAAGGCTTGTTTTAAGAGCTCTTCTTGAAAACTATAAAGATAAAATTCAAGTTGTTGCAATTAATGACCTTGGTTCGATAGAAGCTAATGCGCACCTTGTTAAATATGACAGCACACACGGGACACTTCCTTATGATGTTGAAACATCAAAAGATGGTTTCAAAATATTAAATCAAGATATAAAAGTTTTTGCAGAAAGAGATCCTGCTAATTTGCCTTGGGGAAAAGTTGGTGTAGATGTTGTTTTAGAATGCACTGGTTTATTTCTAGATAAAGCCTCAGCTGAAAAGCATATTAAAGCTGGAGCAAAAAAAGTTATTATTTCAGCACCCGCTAAAGAAGTGGACTTTACCGTAGTACAAGGAGTTAACAGCTCAGAACTGAAAAAAGAACATAATGTTATTTCAAATGGATCATGCACAACAAATTGTTTAGCGCCTGTAGCCATGGTTTTAGAGAAAAATTTTGGCATTGAATATGGTTACATGACAACTATACATAGTTATACTGGAGATCAAAAGTTGCTAGATACACTGCATAAAGATTTAAGAAGAGCGCGTGCTTCAGGAGATTCCTTGATACCAACTTCAACCGGTGCTGCTAAGGCAATGAGTTTGGTACTACCAAGTCTTAATGGAAAATTAGATGGCACAGCAATAAGAGTGCCAACACCAAATGTTTCGCTAATTGATTTTACAGTTGTTACAACTAAAGAAGTAAGCCCTGACGATATAAACAATGCAATGATAGCAGCTTCTAAAACGAAAGAACTAAAAGGCATACTAGGTATCAATGACAAACCTTTAGTCTCAAAAGACTTCAATCATAATCCACACAGCTCAATATTTGACACCACACAAACTCAAGTTATCAAAAATAAATTTAGTAGAGTTTTATCTTGGTATGATAATGAGTGGGGCTTTTCTAATCGAATGTGTGAAACAGCTATCCAGATAGCCAATCTAATTTAACTTCCTACTTTAAAAAACCTGATCATATTAGTCATTTTTGCCTGACCAAAAGGCAAACCTGCAGTTATAATCACATTATCATTTTTCTTAATTGATTTGTCTTTTTTAATAATTTGCTTAGATATATCCATCATATCTTTCCATCCATGTGCATCTCTACTGTTAATAGACTCAACACCCCAATACAAGCTAGTTTGTCTTGATACGTTTATGTTTGGAGAAATAGTAATAATTTTAACGGAAGGTCTCATCGTTGAAACTAATTTTGCAGTACTTCCTGAGTTTGAAAAAGCAATGATAGCTTTTACCGTTGGATTATAGGCTAGATCTTTAACAGACAAGACTACTGATTTTCTTGGGTCTTGGTTAATATTTACTTTATTTTTAAAATCTCCAATATTTTCTTTTTTATATTTTTCAGTTGAAATTATAGCTTCACTCATAGCCTTAACTGTTTGCAGGGGAAATTTTCCTACCGCCGTTTCAGCTGAAAGCATGACTACATCGGCACCTTGAAATATCGCTGTAGCAACATCGTTAATTTCTGCACGTGTAGGGGTACTATTTTCAATCATACTCTCAAGCATTTGAGTGGCAACGATTACAGGTTTTGAAAATTGAGAGCATTTTTTAATTAAATTTAATTGAACTTGTGGAACGTCACTATGACCAATATCAATTGCTAGATCACCTCTAGCTACCATAACTGCATCTGTAGCAGAAATAATTTTATCTATATTTTTTAAAGCAGTTTTATTTTCAATTTTACAAATTATCCCCATGTCATTATTTATTAATTTTCTAGTCTGGTGTATTAATTTTGCGTTTTGAATGTATGATAAAGCAACCCAGTTACAGCCTAATTTTTTGGCTGTTTTTATATCATTTTTATCTTTAGTTGTTAAATTATTGAAAGGGATTAAGAAGTTTTGCAAATGAATACTCTTATTACTACTTATTCTACAGTTTCTACTTTGAGACACTGTTAAAATTCCATTTGGTAATTTTTTGATTATTTTAAAAGAAAATTTTCCATCATCTAGTAGTATTTTATTTCCTTTTTTTAATTTTCTAAGAATAGACGGGTAAGGAAAACAAACTCTATTTTGATCTCCAATTTTTTTATTACTATCAAAGATATATTTTTGATTAGGTTTCAAATTTATAAAATCGGCATTAACTTTTCCTACTCTCAATTTTACACCTTGCAAATCAGCGATAAGAGAAAGTCTCTTTTTAGTCTGTTGTTCAACTTTTCTTATGCTGGAAACTATTTTCTCTACACCTTGAACGTTATGACTAAAATTAATTCTAAAAGCATCAACTCCATTGTTTACAAGACTTTTTAATTTTCCTTCATCGTGTATAGCAGGACCTAGAGTTGCAATAATTTTAGCTTTTTTGTTCATATAAGTGATTTGTTTTATGTTAACACTTTTTTTAAGTCTGAGCGACAAAATACTCCAAGCAGATAACTTAGAGTATTTCTTTTTGACTATGAATTTTAAATTATTTGTGTTTTTTCTTTAAATCTTTTTTTAGATCTTCATGGTCACCAACAACGGTATGATATTTACTTTTGGTAACGTATTTCTCTAAGAAAGGCACCGCTAGTAAAGGTAAAAAACCACCAATAACTATTCCAAAAGCTGCACTTTTTAAATCAGGATCAGCCAATGCAGCGATAAAGTCTGCAACAATATGGGCAAAAACTATTCCAATAATTCCAGCAATTGCTCCGTTAGATATTATTTTTAAAAAACGGTTTATGCTCCAACCTGTATAAAAACCAACTAGAGGAATTAAAGTATGAATAAACCCAAAAGTTGCACCTCTTAAAATACTATGTTCCTCTATTAGTTCTTCCATAAAGTGAAGAAATTCTGGCACCACATGCGAATGACCTTCTGCAGCTTGAACAAAAGCAAAGCTAAAGATATATGTTATTACAGTTAAAAGACTTATTCTTTTCATTAATTACACTCCTTACACGTTGTTGTTATTTCTAAGTTAAAGTTATTAAAATTAAATTTTTTTTTTGATTTAATACTTTTAATTATTTTTGAAAATAAGTCTGTTTTTAATTCTTCAGCAACACCACAATCATTACATACTGCTAAAACAGCATTGTGTTCATGAGCTTCAGTCATATTACAAACATGCGTTGTGTTACAAAGATGAAAAGTTTTGTTTTTATTAGTTTTATGTATTAATCCATTGTTAGTTAGATCCTTTAGAGCTCTATAAATTGTCATTGGCTGTATAGATTTAGATTTAAGTACAATGTTTAATATTTGATAAGCAGTAAGCCCTTTAGGACTTTTCTTTAAGCTATTTAGCACTAATTGAGTATTTTTTCCCATAGTTATGTTATAACATAACAATTATTTAAGTCAATAAGTAAATTTTTTTTATTTATTTAATTAATTTTTTTAGTTTTCTTATGTGAGCAGGTGTTACCTCACAACACCCACCAATGATTTTAGCACCAGCTTTGTTAAATTTACTACATATTTTTAAAAACTTTTGAGGAGTTAAGTCAATTCTTTTTCCCAACTGGACTTTTGGGTTATTAGAGTCAGGCTTCCAACCCGCAGGAATATGCTGAAAAGCATTAATCTTAAAACCAAAGGGTATTTTTATTTTTTTGACATCCTTAATTACAGTTTCTAAATGTTCTATAGATACACATGAAGTAATTACTCCAAGTGGTTTATATTTTTCTAATTTTTTCACAACTGTAATAAAATTCTCGCCCGATGGAAGCTTTCCATTTTCTCTTACGTGTATTCCTATTAAAATTTTTTTATTTAACGGCGCAATTGATTTTATTGCGATTTCACATTCTTTGAGACTGCTCATTACATCTAAGTAAAAAAAATCAACAAAAGGATTAAGACACTTTGCCTGTCTATAAAAACTGTCTTTAATAAATTTAATGTCACTACCTAAATCTGCAAAGTATGTGAAATTTTGAGGAGGCAAACTTCCGGCTATTAATATCTTTTTTTTTGATTTTTTAACAGCTTTAACGGCTAGTTTACCAGCAGTAGTATTAAGTTCTACAAATTTCTTTTCTAGGTTATTTTCTATTAATCTTCTCTTTCTACTTCCAAAACTATTAGTAACAATAACTTCTGCACCTGCATTGATAAAATCCAAATGTGCCTCAACTACTATTTTGTGATATTTTTTATGGAGCAATGCAGTTGCACCCCAGATTGTACCATGAGGTTTTACCCCACGATTCAAAATTTCTTGACCCATACCTCCGTCAAGTATTCTTGTTTTTTTAAAAAAATTTTTATCCACTAGTAGATAAACTATACTTTCCAATCATAGAAATTAATGAGTTCTAAATAATTAGATCTAATTTAAATAAGATTGCTATCAATATTGAGAATGCAATAAAAAAAGCAATCCAGTAAGTTATACAGGTTGCCCAAGTTCCTTTAGCAATACCCTTCCAGGGCATAAATGTATAAGTAGCCAAAGTTACTAAATTTAAAAATAATAAAATGTTTGTTAAACTAAACATTATATGTATCTATATTACTAAATGAAAAATACCAATATAGAAAAAGTAGCGGAAAAACTTGTTAAAGCTTTCCTAACTAACAAAACAATTAATCCAATTTCAGTAAAATACTGTAAGACCATGAAGGAAGCTGAGAAACTTAGGAAATTATGTGAAAGTAAAGTCAAGCAGCCAATCATTGGCTTTAAAGCTGCAGGAACAAGTATTCCAGTTTTAAAAAAATTAGGTGAAAAAGAACCTTTTTACGCATCTATCTTTAAAAGCAATGTTTTAAAAAGTGGCAAATCAGTTAAGGTCAACTCTTACACCCTAGGAATAGAACTTGAAGTTGGATATCTAATTAAAAAAGACTTCTTTCAATCAAAAGGTTCAATAAATTTTAAAAATATACACAAATATATTTCACATATGATGCCAGCAATTGAAGTTGTTGGTTACAGACAAAAAAAGAAAGGAATTAAATTTCTTGGTGATTTATGTAGTGATTTTGGAGTTAATGTAAAATTTGTTATAGGCAAAAAAAGTAAATATAAAAAAATAAATTTCGGAAAACTACAATCAAGCATTGAAAATAAAAAGATTAACCAATTGGTGAAAGGACATACCAATACCGTTTACATTAACCCGTTAAACTCATTAAAATTTGTTTTAAATAAATTAAAAAAAGATCAAATTACTCTTGATAAAGATTTTTATATATTTACAGGGTCTACAGTGGGTGTCACTCCAATTTTAGGAAAAGGTATTTATCAGGGTAAAATAGAAAAACTAGGTTCTGTAAAAACTAAAATAATTTAAATATTTTTAAAATTAGAATTTCAATTATTAATTTCATAAAATTTATTTATAATCTTAGAAATAAATATTACATTAACTTCTTTTATATTCTCGTGAGTAGGGAGTAATAAGGAATTTTTAGATAAAAACTCTGAGTTTCTCATTTTTTTGAAATTATTT
>CAJQTC010000028.1 GCA_905618885.1 uncultured Pelagibacteraceae bacterium | reverse complement strand
AAGAAAAATAAAAAAAAATTCAAAGAACTTTGAAGAAAAATATTCATCTAATTTAATTAATACATTGCCATATATTTTAACTAAGGGTCAAAAAGATGTGATAAAAGAAATTCAGTCAGACTTAAGGTCGCCTAAAAGAATGTTCAGAATACTCCAGGGTGATGTAGGTTCTGGCAAAACTATTGTTTCTATAGTAGCTGCTTTGGATGTAGTAGAGTCTGGATATCAATCTGCTTTAATGGCTCCAACAGCAATTTTAGCAGAACAACATTTTTTATTACTTAAAAAGATAATCGAAAAATCTAACTTAAAAATAAGTTTTTCTTTGTTAACAGGAAAGACAGACCCAAAAGAAAGAAAAGAAATTTTAGAGAACTTACAGAATAATAAAATTCAATTTATAATTGGAACGCACGCTTTATTTCAAAAAACAATTAATTTTAACAAATTAGGTTTAGTAATAATAGATGAACAACATAAATTTGGTGTACGACAAAGAATTAATTTTGCGAAAAAAGGTGGTGTGGATTGTGACGTTTTATTAATGTCAGCAACACCCATTCCAAGAACTATGATGATGTCAATCTACGGTGACATGGATACTTCTAGGTTAATGGAAAAACCATTTAAAAGAAAAAAAATTTTGACATTGAGTAAACCAGAAAATAAAATTGATGATCTTTGGCCCTTTATAGAAAAAAAAATTCTAAACAAAGAACAGATCTTCTGGGTCTGTCCTTTAATTGAAGATTCTAATAAATTAGATTTTTCATCTACGGCAAGGTTATTTAAATTACTAAATGAAAAATTTAATAATAAAGTTGGCATTGTTCATGGTTCTCTAGATCAAAGTGAAAAAGAAAACGTACTAAGAGAATTTTTAAATAATAAGATTTCAATTCTTGTTTCAACTACCGTTATAGAGGTAGGAATAGACTTCCCAAACGCAACTGCAATAATTATAGAGAATGCTAATAAATTTGGTTTAGCTCAATTACATCAATTAAGAGGCAGGATAGGAAGAGGCCAAAAACCTGGGACCTGTATTCTAATGTTTAAAAATCAACTAAGTCAGAATGCAAAAAAAAGAATACAAATTTTGAAAACTTCAGATGATGGTTTTTATATTGCAGAAGAAGATATGCGCCTAAGAGGTTATGGCGACATTATAGGATTTAAACAAAGCGGTGAAAAACTTTTCAAAATAGCTGATCCAGTTCATCACGAGAAATTATTTAAATTAGCAGAAAATAATATTAATGAATTAAGTGACAAAGAACTTAATAACTCTAAATACCATTTTCTACTTAAATTATTTGACAAGGTTGAACTGACAAATCAAGAAGGTACATCTTCTTAAAAAAATTATTGAGAGGTTCCTGCCGAAACAATAAATCTAGAAGCTTCTTCAAAGGTCATATCAAGGTAAATTAAATCTTTTTTAGGAACCATTAGTAAAAAACCGCTAGTTGGATTAGGTGTGGTTGGAACAAAAACATTCACTAAATCTTTATTTATTTTTTTTGATATTTCTCCCCTATTGTCTTTAGTAGCAAAACCTACTACCCATAGTTCTTTTCTGGGATACTCTATAAGGACTACACTTTTTTTTAAATCTTTCGATTGGGTGAAAGTTTCGGTTAACTGACCTACAGCTGAATATATAGTTCTTAAAATTGGAATTCTATTTAAAATATTATTAACAAATTCTAAAAATTTTTTTCCTAAAAAAGAAAGAGAAAGACCGCCAATAATTGTAATCAAAATGATTGTTATTAGTATTTCGATACCAGGAACGTCGAACGATAAGTAATTATTTGGATTAATTTTACCTGGTAATAAATTAGAAGAAATTTTTACTATAAATAGAGTTAAATAGACAGTAATACCAATTGGTATGAGAACTATAGCACCAGCTATAAAGTAATTTCGTAGCCTTATTAAAATTGATTTTTTAACTTTATCAGACATTAAGAATAACTGGAATAAATAATGAAAACCACTAATAATATAAAAATTGCAATTAGTATTTTATTATTTAAAATCATAAAAATAATTATTATATGATTTATAACATAAATAGAAGAAAATTTATTGAACTTTTTAGCTACGGATGTTGTGGTCTTGTTTTACCATCATGTAGTACTGTGCCAATTACTAATAGACGACAACTTTCTATATATCCCGAGGGTAATATAAACAATTCTGCTGCTAAGGCTTATGAAAATTTTAAATCTAAAAATAAATTAATTGTCAAAGGTAAGCAAATTGATACGATTAAAGAAATTGGAAATAGGATTGAATTTGCAGTCTCAAATTTTTTCTTAAAAGAAGATGGTGAAGACCCGACAAGTAATTTTCAGTGGGATTATATTTTAGTAGACAATGACAAAGTTAAGAATGCGTGGTGTATGCCAGGAGGAAAAATTGCTGTTTACACGGGTATACTAAAAATAACTCAAAACGATAACGCGCTAGCAGCTGTTATGGGTCATGAAATTGCACATGCTGTTGCAAAACACTCTGTAGAAAGAGCTAGCCAGGCACTAACGGTAAATTTGGGTACTCAAGTAGCTGATATTTTTTTGGGTGGTGCTATTAACAGAACAAGAAATACTATTGGAAGATCTAGTGGAATGGATATTTTCCAGTTAGGAATTTTTAATCCATTTGGTAGAAAACAAGAAACTGAAGCTGACTATTTAGGGTTAATTTTTTCTTCTCTAGCAGGATATGATATTAGAGAAGCCTCTAAACTTTGGGAAAGAATGTCCGAAAGTAATAAGGGCAAAGAACCACCTCAGTTTATGAGTACACATCCGTCTAGTAAAAATAGAATAATAAATTTAAATAAATGGGTTACTGAAGTAATTGTTAAATATCCACCGATAAAAAGAGCTTAAAGTGGTGAGCCCTGATGGACTCGAACCATCGACAGCTTCCTTAAAAGGGAAGTGCTCTACCAACTGAGCTAAGGGCCCTCTGAAATAAATTAAAAAAATCTATAAATGCAACATACATTTATTTAAAAAAAAATAAACCTTAATTTAGAAATAAAATTAATAACTTATTTAATTTTTTTGTCATGCTATTTAAGGATTTTTTTATAAATATACCTTAACACAACTCGACGATTTTTAGTAGGTTTGGAACCTTTGTGAAAACCACCTTCGTTGAATATTAAAACATCCCCAGGCAAAGCACTGAAATCGAAAAGATCTGTTTTTTTATTTAATATTACATTTTGTGCTTTTTGTAAAAATTCATTTAAGATCTCTTGTGAATCCAATTTATCAACAATAAGAGGGTAGTATTTTTTTTTATTTACCAGATTAACAAAGTCATTTATTGACCAATAAGGTTGGTATTCTATTTTTTTTTCATACATACAACTTCTAACTGCATATGCAATTTTATGCGATCCTGGTATATAGGATGTGCAACCATTGCCAGGTCCCACATTAGTTAAGTAAAAAAAAAACTTTAAACCAAAATCATCTGGTGATTTTATTTTTTTTACAATTTTAGCTCCACTGTACGATTGATCGCAATGCCAAGGTAATATTTCAGATTCTTGTTTTTGATTATGATAACCATCTATCTGACTTATTTTACTTTTTTGATTAAAAAAAGTTGAAGTATATGAATCCAATTTTAACTGATTTTTAAGATGTAAAAAATATAAGCTATTAATAATTTTTTTAAACTCAACTTTAATCGATTTCATTAAAAATGATTTAAAAGACGTAGAGTAAATATTTTCTGGTACACCTTTACCCTCTGGGTTTGAAATGATAATTTTTTTTATTTTTTCAATTTGACTAGATTCAAGTACATTTTTTAATAATATAAAACCATTGTCATGTAAATTGTCAATATCGGATTTATTACAAATCATAAAATTATTTTATTTAAGATACTATATTTAAAATTTATTTATATATTTATTATAAAAAATGTTAAAATTACCATTTTTTATAGAATTTCTAATTTCTAGCATAAACTCTTGATAAAAATTTATATTATGAAGAGAAATTAACATAGAAGCTAAAATTTCATTCGTTTTAATTAAATGATTTAAATAGCTCTTAGAATACATGTTTATACTTCTAAGAGAAGTATTCTTGTTTAGCGGCGATTTATCATTTTGATATTTTGCATTTCTTAAATTAACTTTACCTTCCCATGTAAAAGCAAGTCCAGTTCTGCCAGATCTCGTTGGCATAACACAATCAAACATATCAATGCCGCTTTTAACAGCACCTAATATGTCAGAAGGTGTCCCAACACCCATTAAATATCTAGGTTTATTTTTTGGCATATAAACAACTGTATCATTTAAAATGTTAATCATTTGTTCTTGAGTTTCTCCTACTGCTAAACCACCCATGGCATAACCATCGAAACCTATAGATATAAGTTTTTCTAAACTATCTAATCTAAGACTTTTATCGAGACCTCCTTGAACAATTCCAAATAAAGCTTTTTTTTTGTTATTACCAAATTCAGTTTTACATCGTTTGGCCCAATTGGTTGATATCTCTATAGCACTAATTAATTTTTCTTTTTCATTAGTTAGCTTTGGACACTCATCAAGAACCATTAGTATGTCTGAATTAATAGATTTTTGAATCTGGATGCTCTTTTCTGGGCTCAAGACAAATTTTTTACCGTCTAAATGGGAAGAAAAAACAGCTCCTATATTAATGTCAATTTTATTTAATTTTGCTAGTGACATAATTTGAAAACCACCAGAGTCGGTTAAAATTGGTTTTTGCCAATTCATAAAATTATGTAGTCCACCAAATAAATCAAGGGTTTCTGTTCCTGGTCTGATCATAAGATGATACGTGTTTCCAAGAATGATCTGGGATCCAGTAGAAAGTAGATCTTCGGAGAAAACTCCCTTAACTGTTCCCAAAGTTCCCACAGGCATAAAGGCTGGTGTGTCTATTATTCCTCTGGGTGTAGTAATTATCCCTAGTCTTGCTTTTTCCTCTTGAGTTATTAGCTCAAAAGAAAATTCAAGTTCTTTCATCAGATTTATTTTTTTGATCTTAAAGAAATAATTTTGTCTGGGTTACCTACAGAACCGTTTGGTCCATCGCCTCTTTTTATTTTATCAACAAATTCCATTCCACTAATAACTTTTCCAAAAGCAGTATAATTACCATCAAGGTGAGGTGCAGATTCGAAAACAATATAGAATTGACTATTAGCACTATCAGGGTCTGAAGATCTAGCCATAGACAAGACTCCTCTATTATGAGCCACAGCACTAAATTCTGCTTTAAGATTTGGCAGATCAGATCCGCCAGTTCCAGCTAAATCTAAATTATAATCTGGTGAATTAGAACTACCGTATTGTACGTCCCCAGTTTGAGCCATAAAACCATCTATAACTCTATGAAAAACTACCCCATCATACTTTCCTTCGTTAGCCAAAGTTTCAAATCTTTTAACGTGATTTGGTGCTATTTTAGGAAATAACTCTATTTCAACTTCTCCATTCTTTAATTTTAATATCATTTTTTTCTCCTGAGTTTGTGCATTGTTTATTGATAAAAATAAAATTAGTAAAAATAGTAATATTCTTTTCATTATATTTTTTCTTTGACTGATTTAATAACAGATTTTGTTACAAATTGATTTATATTACCTTTTAATTTAGCAATTTCTTTAACAAATTTTGATGATATAATTTGATTCTCGACATCAGACATTAAAAAAATTGTTTCAATATTCTTGTTTAATTTTTTGTTCATGCCCGCAAGTTGAAATTCGTATTCAAAATCAGAAACAGCTCTTAAACCACGAACTATGATTGAAGCATTAAATTTTTTGCATAAATTAATAGTTAATGTATTAAAAGGAATAATTAAAATTTTTTTTTTACTTAGTTTTAAGTCAAAAAAAAGGGATTTTTTTATTATTTCTATTCTTTTATCTATTGGAAAAAAATAATCTTTGTTTTTTGTGTTTGTTGTTGCAACTATCAACCTGTCACAAAGCTTTAAAGATTTCTGTATAACATCAGCATGACCAAGTGTTATTGGGTCAAAAGTTCCAGGATAAATTGCAGTTCTCATTTTTAAATAATATTATCTTCTATTTTAATGGCAGAAACAACTTTTTCTACTCCAGAAAGTTTTTTGATAGTTACACCTTGTGTGTTTCGACCGGCAACCCTTATCTCTTTAACAGCACATCTCATTACACTGCCTTTATCTGTAGATAATATAATTTCATCGCTTTCTTCAACGACTAATGTTGCTGCTACACTGCCATTTCTAGGGGAGTTAATAATTCCTATAATTCCCTTACCTCCTCTATTGGTGACCCGATACTCTAAAAAAGAGGTACGTTTGCCATAACCGTTTTCAGTTATAGATAGTACAAATTTATTTAAACCATTTCTTATTTTTTGATCTTTCTTAATAGTTTTACTGCTAATCTGCGGTGAATCTAGTACAGACAAAGATATAACTTTATCATTATCTGGTAGTTGAATTCCTCTAATTCCTTTTGAAGATCTTCCTTTAAATAACCTAAGTTTCTTTGCCATGAACCGGATACATTTTCCCTTTTTAGTACTCATCATTATATCTTGATCGTCTCTACAAATTTTTACACCAACAATTTTATCATTAATTTCTAGTTTCATAGCTATTTTTCCATTAGCATTAATATTTGCAAAATCTTCTAAACTATTTTTTCTTACATTTCCATTAGCAGTAACAAAAACAACTAGTAAATCTTTCCAGAGACTTTCGTCTTCTGGTAGTGGCATAATTGAACTTATAGATTGATGATTCTTTAAAGGTAAAATATTAAATAGAGATTTTCCTTTTGAATTAGCACTACCTTCGGGAATCTTCCAAGCTTTAATTTTAAAAGCAAGACCTTCTGAAGAAAAAAAAATAACTGGTGTGTGTGTATTAGCTGTGAAAATCTGAACTACGAAATCTTCATCACGTGTAACAATACTACTTTTTCCAACGCCTCCCCTTTTTTGTTTTTTTAAACTTTCCAATGGGCTTCTCTTTATGTATCCTTGGTTAGTAATATTAATAACAACAGATTCTTTCTGAATCGTTTCTTCAATGCTGTAATTTAATTCAGCATCTGTAATTTTAGTTCTTCTAGGTACAGCGAATCTTGTTTTAACTTCTGCAAGTTCTGAACTTATTACTTTATAAAGTTCTTTTTTAGAATTTAAAATTTTATTATATCCAATGATTAAATCAGACAATTTATTTATTTCAGATTCTATTTCGCCAATACCATAAGCGGTTAATTTTTGAAGTCTTAACTCTAAAATTGAAATTACCTGTTCTTCTGAAAGCTCATAACTAGAAAGATTTTTTTTCTTTTCTATTAAAGTAATTAATTTGATACTTTTTTTTACTTTCCACTTCTTTGATAAAAGATTTTTTTTTGCAGTTTCTGTATCTTTGGAATTTTTAATAATTTTAATAACTTCGTCAATATTTTCTACAGCCGTAGCAATACCAATTAAAATATGAGCTCTATCCTCTGCTTTTTTTAAATCAAACTTTATTCTTTTAGTTAAAGTCTCTTCTCTGAATTTAACAAACTCAGAAATAAATTCTTTTAAATTAAAAATTTTTGGTTTGTTGTCTACAATGGCGAGAGTGTTAAAACCAAATGAACTTTCAATATTTGTTAATTTATACAGTTGTCTTCTTATTGTTTCACCTTCTATTCCTCTTCTTAATTCAATAACAACTCTAATTCCTTCTCTGTTAGATTCATCTCTTATATCGCTAATGCCTTCAATTTTTTTCTCACGTGCTAACTGTGCTATCCTTTCAACTAAAACAGATTTATTGACTTGGTATGGAATTGATTTTATTACTAACATTGATTTATCATTTTTAAGAATTTCTTCTTCAATCTCGCCTCTAATTTTGAAAGATCCTCTTCCTTTATTGTAGCCTTGCTTAATAATATCAGTTCCAATAATGACTCCACCTGTTGGAAAGTCTGGGCCAGGCACATGTTTCATGAGTTGAGCAATGGTAATATCTTTATTATTTATAAAAGCATTTGTTGCGTCGATAATCTCACCTAAATTATGCGGAGGAATACTGGTCGCCATTCCAACAGCAATACCGCCAGCTCCATTAACTAAAAGATTTGGATATTGGGATGGTAAAACAACAGGTTCTCTTTCTGTTTCATCGTAGTTATTTCTGTAAGCTACTGTATTTTTTTCTAAGTCTTCTGTTAAGAATTGAGAAATCTTTCCCAACTTTGTTTCAGTGTAACGCATTGCTGCAGGTGGATCTCCGTCTATTGACCCGAAATTTCCTTGCCCTTCAATTAAAGGTAAGCTCATTGAAAAATCTTGAACTAATCTCACAAGTGCATCGTATACTGACTGGTCTCCATGCGGATGATATTTACCTATTACATCTCCTACAATTCTTGCAGATTTTCTAAATGGCTTCGACCAGTCATAACCACCTTTGTACATTGCATAAATTATTCTTCTATGAACAGGCTTGAGACCATCACGCACATCGGGAAGCGCTCTGCTAACGATTACACTCATCGCGTAAGAAAGATACGATGAGCTCATCTCATCGGAAACTAAAATAGGTTTAAAAGAATCTTTATTTTGGGTAGTTAGGTTTTCCATCAAATCTAGAAAGGAATTTCATCATCTAAGTCATTACTAACTGCTTGGATATCGTCATTAGGTAAAGAACTTTTTTTTTCAGAAACTAGATTAGAATCATCGTTCTTAGTTTTGCCATCCAGCATAGTCAGACTTGAATTATAACCTTGTAGAACTACCTCTGTAGAATACTTGTCTTGGCCAGAGGATTCATCTTTCCATTTTCTTGTGGTCAAAGCTCCTTCCACATAAACATTGGCACCTTTTTTTAAATATTGTTGAACCACGCCAACAAGACCTTCATTGAAAATTACTACTCTATGCCATTCTGTTTTTTCTTTTTTTTCACCTGTAGATTTGTCTTTCCACGATTGACTTGTGGCAACGCTTAGTCTTGCGACACTTTTACCGTTAACCATTTGTTTGATTTCAGGGTCTGCGCCTAGTCTTCCGATTAATAGTACTTTATTTAAACTTCCAGCCATAATTTTTATTTGTTAATATGTGATTTGCTATTTAATAACAATTAAATTTATATCATATAAACAACTTAATTATAAGATGATTATTGATAAGGTGTAAAAAAATGTTGAAAAAAATCATAATAAAAGGTGCTAAAGAACACAATTTAAAAAATGTTTCAGTAGACGTTCCAAAAGATAAGCTTGTTGTAATTACAGGGCTATCAGGTTCAGGAAAATCGTCTTTAGCTTTTGATACAATCTATGCAGAGGGACAGAGAAGATATGTGGAAAGTCTGTCTGCTTACGCAAGACAATTCTTAGATAAAATGAAAAAACCGAAGGTTGACCTTATAGAAGGATTAAGCCCCGCTATATCAATAGAACAAAAAAATACCTCTAAAAATCCTAGATCAACAGTAGCTACTGTTACCGAAATCTATGATTACATGAGAGTGCTATACGCAAGGGTTGGAATTCCATACTCACCGTTCACTGGAAAACCTATTGTCTCACAATCGGTTAGTGAAATGGTAGATAAAATTAAAACACTTCCAAAAAGTAATACTATATTTCTACTTGCTCCAATAGTTAGGGGAAGAAAAGGAGAATATAAAAAAGAAATTTTAAATTATAAAAAAAGAGGATTTCAAAAAATTAAAGTTGATGGAGAATATTGTGATATTAAAGATTTTCCAGATTTAAATAAGAAAATTAAACACGATATTTCAATCATCGTAGATAGAATAGTGATAAATTCTAATATCGGAAATCGTTTAGCTGATAGTGTAGAAACTGCATTAAGTATATCTAACGGTCTTTTAATAGTTGAATATGAAGATGAAACTTTGCCTAAAAAATTCAGAAAAATTGAAACAATTACTTTTTCTTCAAAATTTTCATGCCCAGAAAGTGGTTTCACTTTAGAGGAAATAGAACCTAGATTGTTTTCATTTAATAGTCCCTATGGCGCTTGTGAGGAATGTGAAGGTATCGGTCATAATTTAAATGTTGATCCTAATTTAGTTGTACCTGATACCAAAAAAAATCTTCAAGACGGTGCTATTGAACCTTGGGCAAAATCAACTTCCTTGTATTACGCACAAACCCTATCATCTATTTCAAAACATTATAAGTTTTCTTTATCTGAACCTTGGAAAAAGTTGCCTAAAAAAATTCAAGATGTAATATTGTATGGATCAGATGAAGAAGAAATTAAATTTTCTTACGATGATAATTACCAATCTTACACAACTAAAAAAACGTTTGAAGGAGTAATAAACAATCTTGAAAGAAGATATTTAGAAACTGACAGCGAATGGAAAAGAGAAGAGATTTCTCAATATCAAAGTGAATCTAATTGTGAAAAATGTAACGGGCAAAGACTGAAAGAAGAGTCTTTATGTGTGAAAATAAATGAACTTAATATTAGTGATGTAACAAAAAAATCAATCGATGATGCCAAAAAATGGTTTGACAGTTTAAATTCAATTTTGAATGATAGAGATAAAAAAATAGCTACACATATTTTGAAAGAGATTAATGAAAGACTTAATTTTCTTTTAAATGTAGGGCTTAACTATCTAACACTATCAAGAGAATCTGGAACTTTATCTGGAGGTGAGGCACAGAGAATTCGTTTAGCTTCACAAATTGGCTCTGGATTAACTGGAGTTCTATATGTTTTAGATGAACCTTCAATTGGCTTACATCAAAGAGATAATAAAAAATTAATAACTGCATTAAAAAAACTAAGAGATCTTGGGAATACAGTTATCGTTGTAGAACATGATACTGAAACAATGGAAAACGCAGATCATATTATAGACATAGGACCAGAAGCAGGCGTGCATGGCGGTGAGATAGTCGCAGAAGGAACTTATGAAGACATAGTTAAAAATACTAAAAGTATAACTGGAAACTATTTATCTGGAAAAAAATATATCGCTTTACCGAGAAAAAGACGGACAGCAAAAAATGGTAGGTTTTTAGAAATCCTTGGAGCTACAGGTAACAATTTAAAAAAAGTTGATCTTAAAATTCCAATTGGTGCTTTTACCTGTGTTACTGGAGTTTCAGGAAGTGGAAAATCAACCTTAGTTCTCCACACATTGTTCAATGCTTTAAACTTAATATTAAATACTACTAAGGCAAAAAAAACACCTAAAGCGTTTAGAAACTACAAAGGAACGGAATTAATAGATAAAATTATTGATATTGATCAATCTGCAATAGGAAGAACTCCAAGGTCAAATCCAGCCACATATACTGGAGCATTTGGACCAATACGAGATTGGTTTGCTTCTTTACCGGAAGCAAAAGCAAGAGGCTATAAAATAGGAAGATTTTCTTTTAACGTTAAAGGTGGAAGATGTGAAACATGTGAAGGTGATGGTGTTATTACTTATGAAATGCATTTTTTACCAGATGTGTTCATACCATGTGACACTTGCAAGGGCACAAGATATAACAGGGAGACATTAGAAGTTAGGTTTAAAGATAAAAATATTGCCGATGTTCTAAATATGACAGTTGAAGAAGGTTGCGATTTTTTTGAAAACATTCAAACAATTAGATCGAAACTTATAACTTTAAAGCATGTAGGTTTGGGCTATATAAAAATTGGACAACAGGCTACAACTCTTTCTGGAGGTGAAGCTCAAAGAATAAAATTAGCTAAGGAATTGTCAAAAAGATCGACAGGACGAACTCTTTACATATTAGATGAACCAACTACTGGACTTCATGCACATGACATTAAAAAGCTTTTGGAAATATTACAAGCATTTGTAAATACAGGCAATACAGTTGTTGTAATTGAGCATAATTTAGATGTAATTAAAACAGCTGACTGGGTTGTTGATATGGGGCCTGAAGGTGGTGTTGATGGAGGCGAAATAATAGCGGAAGGTACTCCAGAAAAAGTCTCAGAAACAAAAGGAAGCTACACTGGTCTATTTTTAAAGGATATTTTGTTTAAAGATACAATGAAAAAAACTGCATAGTTAATTAATCTATGCTATAAGAGAATCATGGGAAGTTTATTACAGTCACTATCAAAAACTATTCACGCTTCAGTTATATTAACTATATTACTTTTCTTTAGCTTGCATTTCTTTGGTGATGGCTTTGCATTTGATAGAATATTCTGGAGTTGGTTGTTTAGATACCTTCATGTTATTGCTGGTATTATGTGGGTTGGTTTACTTTGGTATTTAAACTTTGTGCAAATACCCTCTATGCCAAAAATCCCAGACGAACAAAAACCTGCAATATCTAAAGTTATAGCTCCTGCGGTATTATTTTGGTTCAGATGGGCTGCTTTGGCGACTATTGTAACGGGATTAATCGTAGCTACACTAAATGGATATGTTCACGATGCTATGGTACTTGGAATTGGTTCGGGTTTTGGAAAAAACACAGCGATTGGTATTGGAATGTGGCTTGGAATAATAATGGCTTACAATGTCTGGTTCGTTATTTGGCCTAATCAAAAAAAAGCTCTTGGTATGATAGAATGTACACCTGAAGAAAAGGCGAAATCAGCAAGAACAGCGATGTTATTTTCAAGAACCAATACTTTACTATCTCTTCCAATGTTACTATCAATGGTAGCAGCTCAAAATCTTTACTAAAAAACTAAATTACTTCTTCTTTTAACAGTGTTTTTTGTGTCACCTTAAAATAACTAAGGACAGGACTCGCTACGTAGATAGATGAATAGGTTCCGATTATGACGCCTAATATCATTGCAAAAGAAAAACCTTTTAGAATTTCACCACCTAAAATAAATATCGAAAATAAAGCCAGTAGTGTTGTGAGAGAAGTGATTACAGTTCTAGACAATGTTTCATTAACCGATATATCTGTAATATCATTGGTTTTTAGTTTTGAATATTTTAATAAATTTTCTCTGATACGATCAAATATTACAACAGTGTCATTCATGGAATAGCCGACTATCGTTAAAACCGCTGCAACTATAGAAAGGTTTACCTCAAAAGATAAAACGGAAAAAATACCAAGAGTAATAATTACATCATGTATAAGCGCCACAATAGCTCCGATACTAAATTGCCATTCAAATCTAATCCAAATATAAAATAACATGGCACCTAATGCTAAAGCTATAGCTGTAATACCTTGTTTAAGCA
>CAJQTC010000027.1 GCA_905618885.1 uncultured Pelagibacteraceae bacterium | reverse complement strand
GGATCAATTTAAAATTATATTTCTTTGGGAGTATTACCACAGATTACTCGGTAGGCTTATTGGATTATGTTTTATAATACCATTTTTATTTTTAATTTATAAAGATGTGTTTAAAAAAAATTTAACGATTAACTTATCTTTAATTTTTATTTTAATTTTGTCCCAAGGTTTAATTGGTTGGTATATGGTTAAAAGCGGCTTGACAAATAATGTGTCCGTAAGTCATTACAGGTTGTCATTTCATTTATTTACTGCATTTATTATTTTTTCATCATTAATTTGGAATTTTATGAACTATTATACTAATCATAAAAAAAAATTTTTGCAGTTAAACACTGATTTTTTATTTTTAAAAATATTAATATTTTTAATTTTTATTCAAATTATTATTGGTGCATTAGTATCGGGGTTAGATGCAGGAAAGATTTATCAAACCTGGCCACTTATGAATGGCAAATATTTTCCTGATGATTATCTTTTTATCGATTTGTTTAATCTGAACAATCCAAGCTTTGTGCAGTTTCTTCACAGAAATATTGCTTATCTAATATTTTTTTTAGTAGTTTATTTCGGAATTTTTATTTACAAAAAAAAAATTACAAAGTTATACAATTCATATTTAATTCTTTTTCTATTTATTGTTTTTCAAATAGTTTTAGGAATTTCTGTTTTATTTTCAGGTTCGAATATAATATTTGCTTCTTTACATCAAATTTCGAGCATTTTACTGATAGTTTCTACTCTTAATGTGTATCATCGATCGATTAGATCTTAATACATTGATAATTTTAACATTTAATATTTTTCAATAGGTATATTTAATTGACATTATTGGTCTTTGTTAGTAATTAACCCCTAATTTAGATGACACCCTTTATAAAAAAAAAAGAAATTAAAAACGATTGGTATTTGATCAACGCAGAAAATGCTGTTGTTGGAAGATTAGCTTCATATATATCGAAAGTTTTACGAGGAAAAAACAAGGCAACTTTTAATCCTCATATGGATAATGGAGATTTTATAATTGTGACTAATATTGAAAAAATTAAATTTACAGGAAAAAAGTATAATAATAAAATTTATTACAGACACACAGGACATCCGGGCGGTATCAAGGAAAACACACCAGCAAGATTAGCGGAGAAAAATAAAATAGATGATGTTTTAAAACTTGCCGTAAAAAGAATGTTACCTGGTGGTCCTTTAGCCAAAAAACAACTGTCAAAATTAAAAATTTACAAAGGTGACAAGCACCCACACGAAGTGCAAAATCCAATTCTTATAAATTTTAAAGAACTTAATAAAAAAAATACGGTAAGGATTTAATGGAAACTCAAGTTTCTACAAAAGATACTAGACTAAAAAAAATTAAACTAGATTTTAAAGATAGTAAATATGCCACTGGCAGAAGAAAAAGATCAATCGCAAAAGTTTGGGTTAAAAAAGGATCTGGTATGATTCATGTAAATGGCAAAATAATGAATGAGTATTTTAAAAGACCTGTTCATCAAATTATTGTGATGCGTCCATTAGAACTTTCCAATGTAGCTACTACATACGATGTTAGAGCGTCTGTAAAAGGTGGTGGACACTCAGGTCAAGCTGGAGCAATCATACATGGAATATCAAGAGCTTTAGTTCTTCATGATGAAAATTTAAAAACAGCTTTAAAAAAAGAGAAATTAACAACTCGTGATTCAAGGGTTGTTGAGAGAAAAAAATACGGTCGTAAAAAAGCCAGAAGAAGCTTTCAATTCTCTAAGAGATAAATCATTTAAATTTCCTATTAATCTTAACAGTGATATGAATGTTTTATGTCACAAAACAAAATTAATACTGTTGTTGCAGGTGCCACTGGTTATGTTGGGTTAGATTTAGTTTACTATTTATCTAAGCACCCAAAAGTAAATATTTCACACCTGTGCGCACAAAAAAACTTAGGGAAGAATATAAAAAATTTTGACAAAAGAATTAAAAAAAAATTACCTAAAATATCAAATCTAAATAAAATTAACTGGAACAATATTGATTTACTTTTCTTATCTCTACCCACAGGTGAAGCACAAAAGATTATAAAAAAACTTTTTCACTATCAGCATCTAAAATTTATTGACCTTTCAGCTGATTTTCGAATCAAAAATTTTAAAAAATATAAAAGTTGGTATTCCATGGAACATAAGGCTAAAGATTTAATTAACAAATCAATTTACTCAATTCCAGAATTTACAAAAGATACAATAAAAAATTTTAGAATTATAGCAAACCCAGGATGTTACCCAACATCAATACAGTTAGCTTTGTTACCGCTGTTACAAAAATCTCTGTTAAAAACTAAAAACATTACTATAGATGCCAAGTCGGGATATTCAGGTGCTGGGAAGAACTATCATTTAAAATTTTTACATAAAAACTTTTATACCTCTGTATTTGCGTACGGGATTGAGAAACACAGACACATGTCTGAACTTGACCAAGAGTTTAAGAAATACTCTAAAAATAAAATTGAATATACTTTCAATCCTCATTTAGTTCCAGTTTTTAGAGGAATTTTATCTTCGATGTATTTAGAAACAAAAAAAGGTATTAGCATACAAAAAATACACCTAATTCTCAAAAAATTTCATTCTAAAAATATTTTTGTTAATTTAAAGAAAATAAACTCGCCAATCGGTAATGGCAACGTGTTGAATACAAATAACTGTGAAATCTCTGTTTGCAATACCAGGTATAAAAATAAGATTGTTATCTTTTCTGCTATAGATAATTTAGTTAAAGGTGCGTCCGGTCAAGCCATACAAAACATGAATTTAATATATAATTTTAAAGAAAACTTAGGCTTAAAATGAAGTTCATTTATATAGTTTTTTTTTTATTATTTTTATCCTGTGAGTCAATTAAAAAAGTATATGTGTGTGGCGATCACCCGTGTGTTAATAAAAAAGAATTTAATGAGTATTTTTCTAAAAATTTGATAATTGAAA
>CAJQTC010000026.1 GCA_905618885.1 uncultured Pelagibacteraceae bacterium | reverse complement strand
ATTATTCAAAAATTGGATGTTAAAGGTAATAAAAGAATTAGCAGTGAGACTATAAAAGTATATGGAGAAATCACTCTCGGTAAAGATTACTCCTCTTTTGATTTAAATAAAGTTCTAAAAAATTTGTACAATACCAATTTTTTTGAAGATATAAAAATTTCTTTAGATAATGGAGTTTTAGATATTTTAGTAAAAGAATACGCTGTAATTAACATTATTGATATTCAGGGTGAGCCATCTAAAAAAATAAAAAAAAAAGTCCTTGAAAACCTTAGCCTGCAGCCAAAAGAAAGTTTTATTGAAAACAACGTGTCACAAGATGTAAATTTAATGAAAAAAATCTACGCCACGTTAGGATATAATTTTGTAAATATCGAATCCAAGATAGAAAATTTTGATAGTAATCGTGTAAATCTTATTTATTTTTTAGATCGAGGAAAAAAAACAAATATTAAGAAAATAAATTTTACTGGAGATAAAAAAATTAAAGACAAAAGATTAAGAGACATCATAGCTTCAGAAGAGGCTAAATTTTGGAAGTTTTTATCTAAAAATACTTTTTTAAATAATAATAATATTGAATTAGACAAAAGATTATTAATTAATTATTATAAATCTCTCGGATATTACGATGTTCAGGTACTTTCAAGTAACGCTGAAATTAGCAAAGAAAATCAAACTAACCTTACCTATACTATTAACGCAGGTGTTAGATATAGAGTAATGAAAATTACCACAGACGTAAGTAGCGTTTTAGATAAAAAGTTATTTACTCCGCTGCAAGATAGTTTCAGAAAAACTATAGGTAAATATTATTCTCCCTTTAGAGTTAAAAAATTATTAGATGAGCTGGATCTTTTAATAGCTAGTAATGATTTACAATTTATTGAGCATTCTGTTAGTGAAGTTTTAGAAGGTGATTCCATCGAAATTAAAATTAATATTTTTGAGGGTAAAAAACAGTTAGTAGAAAAAGTTAATATTATTGGAAATACAGTAACCGAAGATACGGTTATCAGGTCAGCACTTCTGTTAGATGAGGGTGATCCATTTAGTAACCTAAAACTTACCCAATCAATTGCCAGAATTAAATCTAAAAACATTTTTGGTGAGGTAGAATATAAAATAAAAGATGGATTAAATAAAGATCAAAAAATTATTGATATTGCGGTTGAGGAAAAACCTACAGGAGAGATTAGTGCTGGTGCAGGCATAGGTACTAACGGTGGATCACTTGCATTTTCTGTAGCTGAAAACAACTGGCTTGGTAAAGGTGTTAATGTCTCAACAAATATAGAGATGAGCAAACAAACTTTTACAGGAGGTCTTTATGTTACTAACCCAAACTATAATTTTTCAGGAAACTCCTTAAGTTATTTCGTATCAAGTACTTCAAATGATAAGCCAGATTCTGGCTTTAAAAACAATATTATAACAACCGGTATTGGAACTCGCTTCGAACAATATAGAGATGTTTATGTTGCACCTAATTTAAGTCTTTCTCACGATGTTCTAGAAGTTCAAAGCACAGCTTCAAAGGCTCTAAAAAAACAAAAAGGAACTTTTACAGATTTAAGTTTTGAGTATTCGGTAACTTTAGATGCTCGTGATAAAGTGTACGCACCAACAGATGGATATATTTCTTCGTTTACACAGCAACTCCCAATCTATGCAGACTCACCGTACCTATCAAACTCCTATTCATTTAGTAAATACCAATCGCTAACACCAAATGCTCTTGGAAGGTTTAAATTATTCGCAACAGCTATTAATGGTTTAGATGATAAGGACGTTAGATTAAGTAAAAGAAAAAATTTATCATCTTCTAAATTAAGAGGTTTCGAAGGGGGAAAAATTGGTCCCAAAGATGGAAATGACTATATAGGGGGAAACTATGCTATAGCCTCAAACTTTGAAATAAGCCTTCCTAATTTATTACCGGAAGGTACAAAAACTGACGTAGGAGTATTTTTAGACGTAGGAAATGTTTGGGCAGTGGATTACGATAAGGAATTAGATGATTCGAATAAAATTAGATCTTCAGCAGGAATTAATACAGATTGGCTTTCACCTATAGGTCCATTGTCTTTTGTTTTTGCACAAAATATAACTAAAGCAAGCACAGATGTGACAGAGTTTTTTAATTTTAGGTTAGGAACTACTTTTTAAATCAAAGTTAAAAAATATGAAAAAATTATTTATTATTAGTATATTTTTCCTAGTTTACTCTTTTAACTCCTATGCAGATAATGTGTATTTTATAGATTTTACGAAAGTATTAAAT
>CAJQTC010000025.1 GCA_905618885.1 uncultured Pelagibacteraceae bacterium | reverse complement strand
GATCAATAGAGTGGTAAAAACCTATTGCATCAGTTGATCCGTGGCTTTTAACTACGGGTCCTTTTAAACCTAAAAAAATAGCTCCATTAAACTTTCTTGGATCTAATTTTTCTTTAAATTTTTTTAAAGCAAAATATGAAAATATAATTGAAAATTTAGATAATAACGTAGAGGTTAGAGATTCCTTTAATGAATCCGTTATAAACTTAGCCGTTCCTTCCGCTGTTTTAAGAGCAATATTTCCAGTGAAGCCATCTGTAACAATTACGTTTGACTCACCATTAGTAATCTTATTTCCTTCTATAAACCCATTATATTCAAAATCACCGTTCATACTGATTTTTTTTAATTTGGCATGAGTTTTTTTTAAAATCTCGGTTCCTTTTATCTCTTCAGATCCTATGTTTAGCAAAGCTACTTTAGGTGTGTCATCAGGAAATAAAGCTTTATATAGCGCTGCTCCCATTTCTGAAAAATCAATTAAATTTTTTTCATCACACTCAACATTAGCACCAAGATCTAGCACTACATTTGTATTTTTTTTATTTGGCCATAGTCCTGCTAAAGCTGGTTTGTTTACAGACTCTATTGTCTTAAGTAACATTCTAGAAATAACAAATAACACACCAGTATTACCTGCTGATAAAGTTATATTAGAATTAGATATAATTTGAGAATTAATAGAGTTCCACATACTACTCTCTTTAGAGTTTTTAATTGCAGTCAAAGGTGTTTCTTCATCAGAAACTACGGTGCTAGTTGGAAAAATTTTAAACTTATCGCTAGAAATTTTGTATTTTTGTAACTCATGCTTTATTAAATCTTCTTTTCCAAAAAGATTGAACATAACATCACTTTTTTTATTATTTTTTTTCAAGAACAACGAAACTCCCTCAATGTTTTTAGATGGAGCGTTTTCACCTCCCATTGCATCTATTGCAATTATAATTTTGCTATTCATGATTTAAGAAGTTCTGTTAGACTATATGTCTAAGATTTTTTTACCGTTATAATAACCAGTTTTTAAATCTACATGATGAGATAACCTATACTCACCACTTTTTTTGTCTTCAATTATGTTTATAGATTTAACACGATGATGCGATCTTCTCATGTTTTTTTTTGATGGTGTTGTTTTACGTTTAGGTACAGCCATTTTAGTTTAAATTTTTAAAATTAATTTTACCTTTTAACATGTTATCAGTCTCTAATTCAAAACAAAAATTGTAAAAAACATTGAAATAATTGGTCAAACTAGTAATTATTATTGGGTTATCCAGGCTCACAGGCTCAAAGTATGTCTTTAAAACTTGATCGTTAGTTTCAAAGTTTTTTAGTTTAGATTTGTTGAGTTTAAGAAGAATATCATAAAAAATTCTAGTTAATTTTTTCATTTCTTTATTAACAAATACATCGCCATAGCCAAGTTCTCTTATATGGTACTCGATATTTAAAAAAATATTATCAAAAATTTCCTGAGGAAATTCTTCTTTTTTAACCTTAAGGTTTATAAGCAATATTGAAAAATGCACAAAAATAAGATTAATTCGTGTTTCAAAATTATCTTTTAATAAGATTTCTTTATAAAAAAAAATATTACGTGATAATTCAACTAATTTGTTATAAAGAGAATTGTGATGCCTTTTGTATACAGAAAACATTATAAAAAACTTTATATCATATTTTTCTTAATTCTCTTAAATAACTGTCAACTTAGGGAGCCGAGCAAACAACACGGTATAAACTTTTTAGAAAATAGAGAAAAAGCACTTATAGTTGGAAAAACTAATCAAAATGATGTTGTAAAAATAATCGGCAACCCTCACTCAAGGTCTATAACAGATGAAAATACTTGGATTTATTTTGAGAGAAAAATTATAAAAGGAAAGTTAATTAAGTTAGGACAAAACGTACTTAAAGATAATAATATTTTAGAACTTAAATTTGATAAATATGGAATTTTATCTAGCACAAAAAATTATAATAAAGAAAGTATGAATTCTATAAAATATTCAAAAAAACAAACTGAAAATTCAATTACAGAACCAAGTTTTGTTGGAAAATTTTTGTCAAGTATACGACAAAAAATGTACGGTAAGAGAAAAAAAGAAGATTAAATTTAGTGAGCTATCACTGCTAATAAAAGTAAAGCAACAATATTTGTAATTTTAATCATTGGATTAATAGCAGGTCCAGCCGTATCCTTGTAAGGATCACCTACGGTGTCACCGGTAACAGCAGCTTTGTGTGCTTCAGAACCTTTTCCTCCAAAATTACCATCTTCAATATATTTTTTAGCATTATCCCATGCACCGCCACCTGCAGTCATAGAAATAGCTAAAAACAAACCTGTGATAATAACACCTAACAACATTGCGCCTAAAGTCGAAAGAGCAGCACTCATCCCACCAATAGGTAAAATAATAAAATATAATATAACTGGTGATAATACTGGTAATAAAGAAGGAATGATCATTTCTTTAATTGCTGCTTTAGTTAAAAGATCTACTAATCTACCGTAATCTGGTTTTCTTGTTCCTTTCATTATACCGGGAATTTTTTTGAATTGTCGTCTTACTTCTACTACGACGGCTCCACCTGCTCTACCAACTGCTTGCATTCCCATTGAACCAAAAAGATATGGTAACATGCCACCTACTAATAAACCTACAACAACAAATGGATTTGATAAATCAAAAGTAACCTCTATACCTTCAAGAGCAGAACCTTTTACTGTAGAAAAAAATTTAATATCTTCAGTGTAGGCAGCAAATAACACTAAAGCTCCTAATCCCGCTGAACCTATTGCGTATCCTTTGGTAACTGCTTTTGTGGTGTTGCCCACCGCATCTAATGCGTCAGTAGTTTTCCTCACAGATTTTGGAAGTTTTGCCATTTCTGCAATTCCCCCTGCGTTATCGGTTACTGGACCATAAGCATCTAGGGCTACTACCATTCCTGTTAAGGCAAGCATAGATGTTACAGCGATAGCGATACCAAAAAGTCCAGCAATGCTATTTGTATATAAAATTCCAATTACTATTATTAAGGCCGGTATTGCTGTAGCTTCCATAGAGACGGCTAAACCTTGAATAACATTTGTTCCATGCCCGGTTGTAGATGATTGAGCGATCGATCTAACAGGCCTATAATTAGTTCCCGTGTAATATTCAGTAATCCATATAAGCAGCCCAGTTATAACTAAACCAGCTCCACCACAAATATATAAATCTAAGCCTGTAAAACTTTTGTTTGATACGTTAAAATTTGTTTCTAACCCTAATACAGAGTCGGTTACCGGGTATAAAATTACAAGTGATAAAACTGCTGTTACGATAAAACCTTTATAAAGAGCGTTCATAATATTTTTAGTTTTACCAAGTTTAACAAAGAAAGTTCCAGCTATAGAGGTAAGAATACAGGATCCACCAATTGCTAAAGGGTAAATCATCATGTTTGAATTACCTGCAAAGAAAATTGAAGCTAAAACCATTGTAGCTACAATAGTTACTGCGTAAGTTTCAAATAAATCTGCCGCCATACCCGCGCAATCACCAACGTTATCACCAACGTTATCTGCTATTACAGCCGGATTTCTTGGGTCATCTTCAGGAATTCCCGCTTCTACTTTACCAACTAGATCTGCACCAACGTCGGCACCTTTTGTAAAAATACCACCGCCTAATCTTGCAAAAATAGAGATTAAAGATGCACCAAATCCTAAAGCTACTAGAGCATTAATAATTTCTCTGTTGTCAATATTAAGATCTATCAAAATAAGATAGTAAATCGCAATCGCCAGAAGAGCGAGTCCAGCAACAAGTAATCCAGTTATTGCACCAGACTTAAAAGCCATTGTTAGACCAGATTGCAAACTTTTTCTTGAAGCTTCAGCAGTTCTAACATTTGCTTCAACAGAAATTAACATACCAGCATAACCAGCTGCTCCTGAAAGAGCTGCTCCAATAAAATATCCCAATCCAACTAATGGACTGAAAAAGTAAGTAACAATTGCTAGTACGGCTAAGCCAACAACAGCAATCGTAATGTATTGCCTTTTTAAATAAGCTTTAGCACCAATTTGAATTGCCTCAGCTATTTCTTGCATTTTAGCATTACCAGGACTTGCCTTCAAAATTTGTTTAGATAATAAATAACTATAAAAAACCGCTATTAAACCTGTGAAAATTATTACGTAAAGCAATTCGTTAACTGAATTCATAAGATTTGCATAAATGCCAAATTAATTAACTAAACGCAAGAAATAGTTTCACGTTTAATGTATTTTAAAGTGGATTAATTAGGTTTTCTTATATTTTTCGCTATTTTGTCTAATATAGCGTTAACAAATTTAATCTGAGCTTTTTCTAAGAAAAATTCCGACGTTTTTACATATTCATTAATTATGACTTTAGTTGGGTTGTTGTGTTTGAACATCAATTCAAAAATTGCAGCAAATATAATAATTTTTAACAGTTTGTCAGTTCTTTTAAGATTTAAGTCTTCTGCTAAATGTTTAGATACAGTTTCTTCAATAAGATCGTTTCTCTCAATAGTTCCCTGAACTACGTCTTTGATAAATTTTTTATACTGACTTTTGGGATATTCAATTGCTGCATCAGGATTTAAAGTGTTGCCATAAAGTTTTTGAATTACCCTTATTCTTGGGCTAACACTTTTTTTGTTACTTGACATTAAAGACTTCGCTGACTGCAATCGCTGCTTCGTAACCTTTTTTTACTCTTAATTTTGCTTGTTTTTTATTTAAACAAGTAAGGACGGCATTCCCTATAGGTTTTTTACTTAGAATAGATAGCTGTATCAATCCATTTGTAATTGCAGAGGATATGAAATCAAAATTAGGAGTATCTCCTCTAATAATTGATCCTAAAGCTATAAATCCATCAAATTTATTAATATTTCTAGCAATAACAACCGGTATTTCAAAAGCTCCTGGCACTTCTATAACTTTGTAAGATATTTTTTTTTTTTTTAGTTCTTGAGTAGCAGTTTTCAAGAGCTGAGAGGTTTCGTTGTATTTTGAACGAACAATACATACTTTGATTTTTTTTTTCATTTGATTATTTCTTGCTTTGTAATTTTAATACCATATCCGTCTAGGCCAATTATTTTTTTTCTGGACCTGGAAACTAATATCATATTTTTAATATTTAAATCCTTAATTATTTGAGCACCAATTCCATAGTACCTTAAAATATTTGTACTTTTTACTGCATTGTCTTTAATGTTTTTTGAAAGTTGATTCTGAATTATTATTAATGCAAAATTATTATACCTTGAAAGATATTTAATTGACTTCAGGTATGAGCTATCATTGACTTTATCAATTCCTCTTGGCACATTAATAGAAATTACCCTAACTCTAGTAGATTTTTTACTATTAAATTTTCCTTTACTCAAAGCGTAATGCTCTAAACCATCTAATTTATTTTTATAAATAGCTAACTTTAGAAAACCAATTTTTTTTATTTTAATTTCTTTATTTGAAATATTATAAACAAATTTTTCATTTTTTAATCTATAGGAAATTAAATCTTCAATGCTTGCAATTTTTAAACTATGTTTTTTAGCAAACTTTAAAAGATCGTCGAGTCTTGCCATTCTTCCGTCTTCATTCATAACCTCACAAATAACTGAGCTTGGGTTTAAATATGCTAATTTTGAGATGTCGACAGAAGCTTCGGTGTGACCTGCTCTTTCTAATACACCTCCATTCCTAGCAACTAATGGAAAAACGTGACCTGGAGACACAATGTCTTTTTTTTTAGAATTTTTTTTTATTGCGACCTTAATAGTTTTTGCTCTATCAAAGGCAGAAATGCCTGTTGTAATTCCTTTTTTAGCTTCAATAGAAACCGTAAAAGCAGTTTGCATACGTGCTTTATTTACCGCTGACATTAGTGGTAGAGATAATCTAGCTACTTGTTTTTTTGTTAACGCCAAACATATTAGGCCTCGTCCATGCATAGCCATAAAATTAATACTTTTAGAGTTTGCTTTAGACGCGGGTATTACTAAGTCTCCCTCATTTTCTCTGTTTTTATTGTCAACTAAAATAAAAATATTTCCTTTTTTTGCATCATTTATGATTGAACTAATTGGCGATAAAGATATTTTTTTCATAATTATTTTTTTAATTTAATTAAATATTTACTAAAAATATCAAATTCGATATTAACATAATTATCTTTTTTTAATTTTATTAAATTTGTTAATTTAAGAGTGTGTGGGATTATATTAACTTCAAATCTATTTTTTTTAATTTTTGAAATAGTTAAAGAAACACCGTTAACTGATATTGATCCCTTCTCTATCAAATATTTACTGTAAGTTCTATTCACAATAAAAGAAATAACCCAAGTTTTATCTATAATTCTAATATTGGAAATTTTTGCAGTAGTATCTATATGGCCTTGAACATAATGACCTGAAATTTTGTTACCATAAGATAGTGATCTTTCAATATTTAAAGTGTCTCCTTTTTTAATATACTTAAAGTTTGTTTTTTTTATTGTTTCTTTAGACAAATAAAAAGATATTAAATCTTTACTGACACTTGTTATTGTTAGACAGGTGCCGTTACAATTCAGGGAGTTTCCAATTTCTGATTTCTTAAATGCCAATCTAGTTTTTAAAGATATTTCTAAAGAGTTTGTTGACTTAGATATATTTTTAATTATACCAGTATTATATATTATCCCATTAAACATTATAGTTTTACCTTGTATAAATTATCTTCATCAAGGCTAACTTCAATTCTATTTCTCTTATTAGTCTTAATTTTTTTAATAAAAAGAGGGCTACAATTATTAAGGCCTTTTAAATTCAGTTTCTCAAAAGATTTAAATAAATAAAAATTTTCAATCATATTACGTTCTAACATTTGACTTAAAAATGTAATGCCACTTTCAACCAAAATTCTGCTAAAGCCTAGTTTTTTTAGATTATACAACACATTTCTAAGGTCTGAAGTTATATCGCCATTTTGAAAAAGTTTTATAATTTTAACACCTTTTTTTTTAAGCAAGCTTTCTTTCGGTTTATTATAACTTGTTGTAAAAATATAAATTTGTCTATTATTTTTTTCAAAAATTTTAGAATTTTTTTTCACACTGAAAGAACGATCTATAATAACTAGGTCGGGAGTTTTTTTTTCTAAACCTTCAATTCTACAATCTAGCAATGGATTATCATCATTAACAGTTTTTGCAGTTGTTAGTAAGCAATCATACTTGGATCTCAAAAAATTTCCCAGTCTTCTAGATTTAATATTTGTAATCCATTTATTTTTTTTATTTATTGTAAAAAAATCTTTTGATATTGCTAGTTTAGCGTCAACATAAGGTTGTTCTTTAGACGATTGCAAAAAATAACTTCGATAAAAATCTTTAGCAAAGTTTTTTAATAAAAATTTTCTGACACTAATTTTTTTTTTTTTTAATTTTTTTTCAGCTTTTTTTTTTGATATTTTGTCTATATCGTTAATCGGAAATATAACACGTTTAATTTCTTTGCTAATTATATTATCAGTACAAGGTGGTGTTTTTCCGTGATGACTACAAGGTTCTAAAGTCACATATAAATCTGAATTTCTATAATCTATTTTTTTTTTTAGTGCATTATTTTCGGCGTGTGGTCTGCCATTTAAGGATGTGTACCCAGAAGATATTACAGAATTATTTTTTACAACAATGCATCCTACTGATGGATTTGTTGATGTGGAACCTAAATTAATTGAGGCTTGCTCATATGCAAGTTTCATATAATTTAGGTCTACAGAATTTGATTTTTTATTTTGTTTTGCCATCTAGTTTTTCAATATATTCTTCAAATTCTTTAACTTCTTTAAAATTTGTATATACTGAAGCAAATCTTATATAGGCAATTTTATCTAACTCTTTTAATTGTTCCATTACTATCTTGCCAATTACATTTGATTGAATTTCTGACTGTCCCATTTCCTCAAGCTCCCTTGAAATTTTTGATACAAGTTTTTCTATGGTGGCGCCATCTATAGGTCTTTTTTTAAGTGCCATAAATAAAGACTTAGCTAACTTCTCTCTTTCGAAAGGCGACCTTCTGCCGTTTTTTTTTATAATAGTTAGTTCTCTGAATTGAACTCTTTCAAATGTAGTAAATCTTTGACCACCCCCACATAAGCAAACTCTTCTTCTTCTTATGGCCGTACCATCCTCGGTTGGTCGTGAATCAACTACTGATGTATCTTTTTCTCTACAAAATGGACAAAGCATAGTTATTTTTATTTATTGACTACTATATATAGGAAAAGAACTACAAAGATCAATTACCTCTTTTTTTACTTCATTCTCTGCTTTAGAATTATTTTCTTGGTTTTTGGCCAGTTCTTTAAGTATTTTCGAAATTAATTGACCAATTAAAATAAACTCTTTCTGCTCAAACCCTCTAGTTGTTGAGGCTGGTGTTCCTAATCTTACACCTGAAGTTATCATAGGACTTTCTGTGTCAAATGGAATTGCATTTTTATTACATGTTATATTAGCTCTACCTAAGCTTTCCATGGCAAGCTTTCCTGTTAACTTAAAATTTCTTAAATCTAAAAGCATCAAATGAGTATCAGTCCCACCTGAAAAGATTTTAAAATTATTTTCTACTAAAGTTTTAGAAAGTGTTTTTGCATTTTCAATAACTTTTTTTGCATATACTTTAAAGCTGTTATCTAGCCCTTCTTTGAAGCAAACAGCTTTAGCTGCAATAACGTGCATCAAAGGACCTCCCTGCAAGCCCGGAAATATTGCAGAATTAAATTTTTTTATTAAATCTTCACGGTTCGTCAAAATTATACCTCCTCTTGGTCCACGTAAAACTTTATGAGTAGTTGATGTAACAACATCTGCGTAATCAATTGGATTTGGATAAACTCCTCCTGCCACAAGACCAGAAAAATGAGCCATATCTACTAAAAGATATGCGTTAACTTTGTCTGCTATTTTTCTAAATTTTTTAAAATCTATAATTCTAGAATACGCGCTTCCACCGGCGATAATGATTTTTGGTTTATTTTCTATTGCAAGTTTTTCAACATTTTCATAATCGATTAAACCAGTTTCTAGACTTACGTCGTAATGAACTGCATTGAACCATTTTCCTGATTGAGCAGGCTTAGCACCATGAGTTAGATGACCACCAGAATTTAAACTCATTGCTAAAATTGTATCGCCAGGTTTAATAAGCGCCAAGTATACTGCGCCATTAGCTTGAGCACCGGAATGTGGCTGCACATTTGCATACTTACAGTTAAAAAGTTTTGTTACTCTTTCTATGGCAAGATTTTCAGCTAAATCAACAAATTCACAGCCACCATAATATCTTTTACCAGAATAACCTTCGGCATATTTATTTGTTAAAACTGAACCCTGTGCTTCTAGTACTGCTCTTGAAACCATATTCTCAGATGCAATAAGTTCTATATGATTTATTTGTCTATCATACTCTTTGTTTATGGATTCATAAAGATCGTAATCAGTGCTCTTTAAGTCCTTGTTAAAAAAATTTTTTAAATCTTCTTTGTTCATAAATTAGATTTTTTTAATTCTCATTTTGTGTCTACCGCCTTGAAACTTAGTGTTAAAAAAGTAATTAATAAAACTAAAAGCTTCTTTGTTATTTATCATTCTTGAACCTAGACAAATAATATTTGCATTATTATGTTGCCTGGATAAAATTGTACTTTTCTTATCATAACACTGTGCTGCTCTAATACTTTTAAATTTATTTGCTGTAATAGCCATACCTGTACCAGAACCACAGACCAAAATTCCCGCATCACTTTTTCTTAAAAGTAACCGTTTAGCTACTTTTTTCGCAAAATCTGGATAATCAACAGAGGCCTTCGTAATAGGACCAAGATCTATTATAGGTACATCTTTTTTAATTAAGTAATCTTTAATTTTTTCTTTTAAATCATACCCAGCGTGATCTGAAGCTATACATATTTTTGAAAATAACATTAATTCTAATATTTTAATTATTAAACTAGTTTTATATACACTAATAATAATATATTTGTCACAGGATATAAAATTATAAAATCTTATGAAAAACATAGGTAGTTACCCAAATCTTAGAATGAGACGAAATCGAAAAGCAGATTGGGTTCGGAGATTAGTCTCTGAACACAACTTATCTACAAATGATTTGATATTGCCTTTATTCGTCAAAGAAGGTTATCAAAAAAAAGAAGAAATTAAATCAATGCCTAACATTTTTCGTTATTCTATAGACGAACTAACTCGCGTGGTAGAAAAAGCTTGTAAGTTAAAGATTCCACTTATAACCCTTTTTCCCTATTCAGAAATAAAAAAAAAAGATTCTAAAGGAAAAGAAGCTTTAAATAAAAATAATTTGATTTGTAGAGCCTTGAGATCATTGAAAAAAGAATTCAAAAATGACATTGGTATCATGTGCGATGTTGCCCTTGATCCATATACAATCCACGGCCATGATGGTGTTTTAAAAAATAGTAAAATTGATAACGACTTGACTATCGAGATTTTAATAAAACAGTCTTTGTTACAGGCGCAAATGCAATGTGATATCATCGCACCCTCAGACATGATGGATGGAAGAATTGGAGAAATTAGAAAAGCTCTAGACAAAAAGGGATACGAAGATACCCAAATTGTTTCATATGCAGTTAAATATGCTTCTAATTTTTATGGACCATTTAGAGATGCTATTGGTTCTGAGAAAAGTTTAAAAGGAGACAAAAAAACATATCAAATGGATTTTAGAAACTCCAGTGAAGCTTTAAGAGAGGTTGCTCTAGATGTTAAAGAAGGAGCTGATATTATTATGGTAAAACCAGGTTTACCTTACCTAGATATTATTAGGACTGTAAAAGATAATTTTAAAATACCAATTTTTTCTTATCAAGTATCAGGTGAATACTCTTTGATTAAAAATGGTATTAAAAAAAAACTTATTGGTGAAGACGCAATTCTTGAAAGTTTAATATCATTAAAACGCGCAGGATCGAATGCTATTGTAAGTTATTTTGCCCTAGAAGTAGCAAGTCAAATAAAATAATTTTCTAAAATTATCCTAGATTTTGGAAACGGTAAATTATTTGGTAGAAAAAATTTATTTGTTAGAATGTTTCTGGTAAAACTCAAAGCAGTTGTAATTTGTTTTGTATTTAATTTTTCTACTTTTTCTTTAGAAAGCATAAATCCTGGTGCCTGATATCTTACATTGTCAATTTCGATTGTTTTTTGAATAGAATTATCGCTTATATTATCAAAAAATTGATCAAGATATGGGTCAAAACCGAGCTCTTTAAGTAGCAATAACTCCCAATAGATATAATGAATTATCCAATCATCTTTATCGAAATTTTTTAGCAAATTATCTAGCGCATCGTATAATTTTTTATAAGGTTGTGACTCAGGAAGTAATAAATTGAGAATCGATGAAGACGATAAAAGAGCAGTAGTTTTTTTTTTATCATTGAAATATTTTGGTGAAATCGCTTCTACTAATTCTGTTTTGAAGTAACCTAATCTATTTTCTGCTTTTGATGAGTATATTATAAATATTTTATTAGATATTTGAAGAAAGTTTCTAATTTTTCTTGAACTGCCACCATATACAATACCGCTCACTTTACCTCGTGTATTAGAAAATACATTAATAATATTTGCATTTTCTCTAAATTTTATTTTTGAAAGGAGAAAACCTTCATCCTGCCAATTCATCGATTAATTTTTATATCAGATATTAATTTTTTAGCTGCGTTTTGTTGGGCATCTTTTTTTGATGTACCAGATGCAGAATATTTTTTGGAATTCTTTATTTGAACTTCAACTTTAAAAATAGGACTGTGATGAGGACCAGATTGTTTCTGAATTGTGTACACTGGTAGTGTTTTAAATTTTTTCAAACTATGCTCCTGCAATTGAGTTTTTGCATCTATTGGTGTGTCAACTGATTTTTCTAAAAATTCACCCCATATATTTAATATAAATTTTTCTACAGTATTGATGCCTTGATCTAAGAATATAGCACCAAGTAAAGCTTCTAGGGCATCACTTATAATTTTATCATCAGACCTATTCAAACCTTTGTAAGATCCTCCAGTAATAACAAATTTTTTTAATTCAAGTTTTTTAGCAACAAGAAGACAGGTTTTTTTATTAACTAAATTAGCAAATTTTTTATCGATAATTCCTTCTTTGTCATTTGGATAAATTTTTAATAAGGTTTTTGCAAAAACTAAACCAAGAACTCTGTCTCCTAAAAATTCTAATTGTTCGTTATTGTCAATATTATTGTGACTTTTGTGTACTAAGCTTTTAGATAATAACTTAGGATCCTTGAACTTAATATTAATTTTTTGTTCTAATTTATTTAAAAGCTCTGTCATTTTAATAAATTAAAAAATCTCTTTATTCTTAAAGACTGATCCCAATTCCAAAATTTAAAAATACTTCCAGAAATAGTATCGTTGGAGAAAAAAATAAGAGTTGCATTACCAACTAAATTTTGAGCGGACACATATCCCACGCTAGAAAGATATCTGCTATCTTTTGAGCAATCACGATTATCCCCTAAAAAAAAGAAATGTTCCATGGGTACTTTGTACTCATCGGTATTTTGCATTGTTCCAATTTTATTGTAAACTGCGACATACTCTTTACCGTTAGGTAAAGTTTCTTTATAAGCGTTAACTTCAGGATTTGATAATCCACACCTTATTAAGTATTTATTATTAACTTTAGTTCTGAGAATTTCAGATCTGTTTAAAAATAATTTTCCATTTATAAACTGAATGGTGTCACCTGGTAATCCAATTAATCGTTTAATATAATCAGTTCTATTATCCGCAGGTGTTTTAAAGACAACTAAATCACCGTACCTAGGAGCTTTATTAAATAGTCTATTTGAAAAAAGAGGAGGACTAAACGGAAAAGAATGTTTGCTATAACCATAAATATATTTATTTACAAATATACGGTCACCGATCAAGAGTGTTGGCTCCATAGATGATGAGGGAATATAAAACGGTTGAAAGAATAAAGAACGTATAATTATTGCTATAAATAAAGCATAAAAAATTGTTTTAACGTTTTCGACTATTGAATCAAATAAATTTTTTTTCATTAAGAACTAATTATTACCATAGCCAATGCATATTTTTTTTCGTCGGACAAAGAAAGATAAATATTATTATTATTTTTTGTTAGATTTTTAGTAATTATTTTTGTTTTGCCTAATAACACAATATATGGAGCTCCATTTTTGTTGTTGTTTATTGATATCTCATTAAAACAAATTCCTTTGCTAATGCCAATACCTAGAGCTTTAGCAAAAGCTTCTTTTGCTGCGAATCTTTTTGCATATGAGGCAATTTTATTCAACTTAGAATCGCAGTATCTAATTTCACTTGCTGAAAATATTTTTTTTTTAAATTGTTTATTTTTTTGGAAAAGTTTTTTGATTCTTGAAATATCAACTATATCCGTACCTATTCCAAAAATATTATTCATACTATTTTAAAATTTTTTGAAATTTTTTAATTGCATTCTGAAGACCAATATAAATTGATTCACCTATTAAAAAATGACCTATATTAAATTCTTTAATTTTTTTAATTTTAGAAATTATTTTTGCTGACTCATAAGTTAGTCCGTGCCCAGCGTGTACTTCAAGCCCAAGATCTGTAGCATAATTTACTGCTTTATTTAGTTTAGACAATTCTGCTTTAAAGGGTTTACCCTGATTTATTAAATTGCAAATTTTACCTGTATGAAATTCAATAGCATCTACATCTAGATAATTAGAAATTTTTATATCCTTTATGTTTGGCTCTATAAATAGACTAACTCTAGAATTATTTTTTTTTAATTTAGTAATAATTTTTTTTAAAAAAATTTGATTGTAATTTAAGTTTAGGCCACCCTCTGTTGTAATCTCTTTTCTTTTTTCTGGTACTATGCAAACAAAATCTGGCTGGTGTCTTATGGCAATTTTTAACATTTCACTCGTAGCAGCAATTTCTAAATTTAAAGGAATTTTTAATTTTAATTTAATTTCCTTAAGGTCTAAATCATTTATATGTCTTCTGTCTTCTCTCAAGTGAATTGTAACTGAATGAGCACCACATTTTTCAGCTAAAATAGCAGCACGTAATGGGCTGGGATAGTTTTCTCCTCTTGCATTTCTAACTGTAGCAACATGATCTATATTTACTCCAAGTCTTATCTTATTCATTTAAGTTCTCTGCTACCTGGTTTTATGGCTGGTATGGAAATTAAGTTTTTTGGTAAGTCAATTTCTTTGTATGTAGGAATGTTTATTTCTATCTGCGATACAATTTTCTCATTTATTGATGACTTGCCGTTTGATCTATCAATAAGGCATGCAAAACCAACAACTTGTGCGTCTGCTATGCTTACAAGCTTAGAACATTCTATGCTAGATTTTCCAGTAGTGATTACATCTTCTACGATTAAAACTTTAGATTTCTTTGAAATATGAAAATCCCTTCTCAGCTTAAATTGCCCATTAACACGTTCTGAAAAAATTGTTTCTTTATTAAGCAATCTTCCAATTTCATATCCAATAACTACACCGCCCATTGCTGGAGAAAGAATTAGATCAAAATCCTTTAATTCTTTAGATATTTTTTCTGCTAGTGATTTACAAAAATTAGCTGACTTATCTGGTTTACTTAAAAGTTGTGCGCATTGAACGTATTGAGCACTATGTAAGCCTGAAGAAAGGATGAAGTGACCCTCTAATAACGCATTAGTTTCTTTTAAAATTTTTAAGGATTCTTCGTATGAAAGCATTTTTTTTCTCTTTGTGTCGAACAATTCTAAAATTTAAGTTTTTTTGTTTAATTTGACTTATCAAGTTTGTAAAGTTTTTTAAATCATTTATTTGTATATCGAAAGAAAAGTGAAGAAATTTATCTTTTTTACCTAATAATTCTACGTTAAGTATATTACACCCATTTAAACCAATTAAGGTACTGACTTCACCTAATACGCCGGGTTGATCTGGTAAGTCCATCACCAATGTACATTTATACAGTTTGTTTTTTTTAACATTATTATCCCCTATTTTATCTTGCCAATATCTTCTAATAGCAGCTCTGGCTTTTCCAGTTTTTGAGGAAGAAACCCAGTGTAAAGATGGCGACACATTTGTTGAATTAATTATTTCTATAGTATCACCGTTAAAAAGAATAGATTGTAAAGCTGATTCACGACCATTTATTCTACAACCAATTGCTGTATTTCCAACTTTAGTATGCACCGCATATGCAAAATCAATTGGTGTTGCGTCTTTTGGAAGCTTTATAACAGCTCCTTTGGGGGAAAAACAAAAAACATTTTCTTGAAACATTTGGAGTTTAGTAAATTCATAATTATGTTCAGGACTATTTTCTGTTTCCATAATTTCAACTAAATCTCTAAGCCAATCGTATTCTTTCCATGATAAATCAGAAAATTTTTCAGATGATTTATATTTCCAATGTGAAGCTATCCCTCTTTCTGCAAAATCATGCATTTGTGTTGTTCTAATTTGTATTTCTACTCTTTGCTCCTTAGGTCCAATAATAGCGGTATGTATAGACTGATATTTATTAATTTTAGGCGTAGAAATATAATCTTTAAACTTAAACGGTATCGCAGAATATTTACCGTGAAAAATACCAAGTGTTTTATAACAATCAGATACACTTTCAACTATTACTCTAAATCCTATAATATCGCTTAAATGTTCAAGAGAAATTTTTTTATTTTGCATTTTTCTCCAGATTGAAAATGGAGTTTTTTCCCTGCCTGCAAATTTCGCACTTACCCCATTTTTTTTTAAATAACCTATCAACTCTCCTGCAATATCTTCAAAATCACTTATTCGATTATTCTTTATAAATTTTAATCTTTCTAGTATTAAGTCTCTTGCTTCTTTGTTGAGAACAGAGAAAGAAAGATCCTCAAGTTCATCTCGTATTAAGTTCATGCCCATTCTTTCGGCTAGAGGTGCATAAATTTCCATTGTTTCTTTTGCTATTTGTTTTTTTTTATTCTCAGATTTAAATGCATTAATTGTTCTCATGTTGTGCAAACGATCGGCTAATTTTACTAATAAAACACGTATATCTTTAGATGTTGCTAGAATTAATTTTCTAAAATTTTCAGCTTGAGAATTTTCACCAGCTTTTTCCTCTAAAGCTGATATTTTTGTAACACCATCAACTAAATCTGCTACTTCTTTACCAAATTCTTTTAAAACTACATCGTAGGTTATTTTTGTGTCTTCGATAGTATCGTGTAGTAATCCTGTTATTATTGTTGCACTATCTAATTTTAATCCTGCTAAAATATCAGCTACAGCAACTGGGTGGACTACATATGGAGCGCCAGAAATTCTTTTTTGATTTTTGTGAGCTTCTATAGCAAAACTAAAAGCTTTACTTAATGGTTCCATCGAAAAAAACTTATTATAGGATTTAATTTTTGATAGTAGTTGCTCACTATTAATCATTAATAAATTCTAACATGTTCTTTTATTTTTGTAATGTCATTCCTTAATTTAAAACTAAGTTTTTTTATTAAAAAATCTATTTTTACCTTAAGTGTAGGGTGAATCCACTTTGATGATATTTCTTTTATTGGAAAAAGTACAAAGTTCCTTAAATGAGCTTTTGGATGTGGTATCGTAAGTCGTTTAGAGTTTAATATTTTTCCGTCATAATCGATTAAATCAATATCACAGGTCCGTGGTTGATTTCTTGCTCCCCTATTTCGTTGTAGTTTTTTTTCGATTTTATTAAATATTTTAATTAAATATTCCGGGGTGTAACTACATTCTATTTCTATGCCTATATTTAAAAATTTTGGATTTTTTTCATTCGGGTAAGAGGGTGTTTCATAGATACTAGATTTTTTTACAATTTTAATATTTTGTAATTTGATTAAATCTAGAGATTTCTTTAAATTAAAAAATCTATCTCCTTTAGTTGAGTCGAGATTTGAACCTATGTTTAGAAGAATCATTTTTTAGAATTGCTAAATATTCTAGCTTTTTCTCTAGACCAGTCTTTATTTTTCTTAACTTGCCTTTTATCGTAATTTTTTTTTCCTTTTCCAACAGCTATTTGAATTTTAACTTTTCCTTTTTGGAAATATAGCCTAGTTGGAACTAACGTAAGTCCTTCTTGCTGAATTCGTCCTATTAATTTGTTGATTTCTTTTCTTTTTAATAAAAGTTTCCGATCGCTTTTTGGATCATGATTGTTATAACTGGATTGTTTATATAAAGGTATGTGAGAATTAATCAAAAAAATTTCCCCACCTTTGTCGACTGCATATGAATCTGCGATACTTACTTTACCATCACGTATAGACTTAACCTCTGATCCTTTTAAAGCAATTCCAGCTTCAAGTAGTTCTAAAAAAAAATAATTAAAACTTGCTTTCCGGTTAAGACAAATGATTTTTTGTCCGGGAAATTCTTTTTGTTTCATTAAATTAAATGAGCGTATTTTAATGCTTGAAGAACTGCAGATTTAGTTGGATTAGTAACTTTTACTAAAGGGAGTCTTACGTCTTCAGGAGAAAGTTTTAATAATGATGCAGCGTATTTTACAGGAGATGGATTACTTTCAATAAATAGAGATTTGTTTAAAGGCGTTAATAATTTGTTTATTTCATCAGCTCTTTCTTGAAGCTTAATATCCTCTCTTGCTAAAGAGGCATTTTGCATTTCAGCACACAATTTTGCCGCAACATTAGCTGTAACGCTAATGCAGCCTCTCCCACCTCTTTTGTTAAATTCTAAAGTATTTCCATCTTCACCAGTCAACATAATAAATTCTTCTCCTAATATCTTACGTTGTTGATCTGCTCTATTAAGATCGCCAGTTGCGTCTTTTACACCAACAATATTTTTTAACTCGAATAAACGCGCCATCGTATCTACAGACATGTCAATTACAGATCTTGAGGGTATATTGTAAATAATTATTGGTATTCCTACATTGTCATTAATTTTTTTATAATGTTGATACAGACCTTCTTGGGTAGGTTTGTTATAATAGGGCGTAACTATCAGCAAACCATCAGCGCCAGCTTTGTCAGCAAACTTAGAGAGCTCTACTGCTTCCGATGTCGAATTTGAACCTGTTCCAGCAATAACAGGTATTTTATCCTTACATTCTTTTACCGATAAATTTATTATTTTATGATGTTCTTCATGAGAAAGAGTTGGAGACTCACCAGTAGTACCGCCAGGCACTAAACCGTGTGTTCCATTGTTCAAATGATAATGAATTAAATTTATATAATTTTCTTCATCTAATTTATCATTTTTAAAAGGGGTAATTAAAGCAGCAATTGATCCTTTAAACATATATTAAAATAATATAATTAATTAATTTTTAACCTTGTAAACTTTATGCTTAATCTAAAAAATAGTCTAGTAAATTTAATTATAGTAATCTTTTCTTTGTTTTTTATAAGTATTTTGTCAGCAGATGAAGGTAATTTTATTTTTCCAAAAAAAAAAATTATATCAATAAAAACTGATAAAAAAATACAAGAAAGTAATAAAATAAGTAAAAATCTTACGTCAATAAATTTGCCAAAGAAAAAACCATTAAGAACTAAACCTGCAAACCAAAAAAATCTAAAAAATAATATTAAACCCTTTAAATCAACAGAAAAAAAAGAGGTCAAAAATATTATTGTGAATACTGATTTGCCTAAAATAAAACCTACAACTAAAGATAATACTGTAGTTAAAAAAAAAGATAAGCCTTATTTAGAGAAAGAAACTCAAGTAGAAATTAAAAAAATAAAAGAAGAAAAAAAATTAAAAAAATCTAAGCAAGTTTTAAAATCGCAAGATATTTTTTTATACCCTCTAAAAAAACCTTTAGAATACACTGTCGTATCATCTAAAATAGAGTCAAAATCAAAAATACTAAAAGAGAAAGACTACCGTCAAGCAAAAAATATTTTTAATCTCATTAAAAAAAAAAAATGGAACTCCGCTTTAGTTGAAACAAAAAAAATCAAGGATAAAGAATTTAAAAATTTAGTTACATGGCTTTATCTCAAACAGCGGGGCAATCAAGCCACATTTAATGATTATCAAAACTTTATAAGAAAGAACCCAGATTATCCAAGGATAGGACGATTGAAATATATGGCGGAACATAAAATTATATTAGAAAATACTACAGCTAAAACAATTATAAATTGGTTCGATGATAACAAGCCGCTAAGTGGAACTGGTAAAATTAAACTTGGTGAATCTTACTTAAAAATTAAAGAAACAGAACTTGCAACTAGCCTTATTAAATCTGGTTGGATTAACGCAGACCTTTCGAAGAGAGACGTCAGATATTATAGAAAAAAATTTAGAAAAATTCTACTAACTTCAGATCATATAAAAAGAGCGGATTATTTAGCGTGGAATAATCAATACTGGGATTTAAAAAGAATGCTTCCTTACTTGCCAAAAAAAGAAAAGCTTTTATATAACGCAAGATTTATACTTATGACTAATTCATACGGAGTAGACAAAGCTATTTCAGATGTTCCAGAAGAATTAATTGATGACCTTGGTCTTCAATATAATCGTCTTAAATGGAGAACCAAAAGAAATAGACTTGATGGATCGTTAGAAATTTTACGTAAATTTCATGGTGAGGAAACTTTAATTTATCCTGAACTATGGTGGAAATTGAGAGAAAATATAGCGAGAGATTTAATTTATCAAAAAAAATATTCATTAGCCTATGAAGTTTCTAGTAACCATCATTTAAATGAAGGGCCTGAGTTTGCCGATGCTGAGTGGATTTCAGGATGGTTAGCTTTAAGTTTTCTTAATAAAAGTAATTTAGCAGTCGAACATTTTGAAAATTTTTATCGTAACGTAGGATATCCAATTAGTTTAGCTAGGGGCGCGTACTGGCTAGGTCAAGCTTACGAAAAAAATAATAAACCAGATAAAGCAAAAAAATATTTCAAAGAAAGCTCTAAATTTACTAACACATATTATGGCCAACTATCTTTTAATAAAATCAATTTAGGACAAGATTTTGAATTATCAGCTGAACATAAAATTGAGAGTGGGTACGAAAAGGAATTTAACAAAAATAAGTTAATTAGACATGTTAAGCTTCTTAAAGAGATGGACAGAACTGAATTTAGTAAAGATATACTAAAACACTTAGCAACATTAAATGTTGAGAAAGGTAGTGAAATTTTAGCTGCAAAATTATCTACAGATGTTGGAAGATTTGACTATGCTATACAAATTTCAAAGCAAGCTTCTTATGAAAAAAGATTTATAAATTCATTTAATTATCCCATAATTTCCATACCCGGTGAAATTAATGGCAAAAAAATGCCCTCACAAGAATTACTGCTTGCAATAATTAGACAAGAAAGCGAATTTGATGCACGTGCGAATAGCCATGTAGGTGCACAAGGATTAATGCAAATTATGCCTGGTACAGCAAAATTAGTAGCTAGAAATCTTAAGACCACTTACAGTAAAAGCGCATTAAAAAATGACCCTAGTTATAACATTAGACTTGGTACTTATTACTTTAATTCATTGCTTGAAGATTATGATGGAGTGTACCCTTTCTCTATAGGGGCTTATAACGCTGGACCAAATAGAATTAAATCTTGGGTAAAAAGATATGGCGATCCAAATAAAGGAGAGATAAATTTTATAGATTGGATTGAATTAATCAGGTTCAAAGAAACAAGAAATTACGTACAAAGAGTAATAGAAAATATAAATGTTTATAAACATATTTTAAGTAGTGACCCTATTAAAATTAATGGTTTTTTTAGACAATAAAAAAAAACTTAAAATCTCTATGATATACAGTTGCTGATATTGCTGTAGCATTTCCTTTGGGTTATGTGGACCCAACTTGACCTCGTCTACTATTTAAATTTCCAATCACATCTTCCATAAAGTCTTTATTGTGATTCAAAATTTAGTAAAAGAAAAAAAAATAAATATTTTTACCGTAATGACGACAGGTAGAACAGGAAGTGATTACTTAGTTAATTGCCTAGATGGAGTTAAGGGTATAATACTTTTTGGCGGCAAATTCAGTCTAGATAAATATTTTGAAAATAAAAATGAGAAAAAAAATCAAAAGTTTTTGATTGATAGTTTCTTAAAAGACAAGAAACATCTATTAGGGTATGATGAAATTGAACAAATAGATAAAAAAATAAATATAAAAAAATTTAAAAAACTATTTATACAAATTAGTAATAAAGAATTAAGTAAAAATGAATTTTTTTTCAAATTATACGAGACTTATCACAAAATACTAAATAGAAGTTTTAAAGATATTAAAGCTTTAGTGCATCATTCACACACTTACAATGCAACAAAATCTTTTATAAAAGATTTTCCAGAGTGTAAAATTCTATTTACTATAAGAGATCCAAGAGCAAATCTAAAATCTGGAATATTAAGCTGGGGAAATTTTCATAATAAGTACAGGACAATAAACCATATATTTTTTTATTTAAGGAGAATAAGAAACGATATTATTTATGCGTTAAAAATTAAAAATAAAAAAATATTTATTAAATTAGAAGAAAGTAATCTTTTAAGTACAAAAAAAAAAATTTGCAGTTTTTTAAATATTAAGTTTGATAAGAAAATAATGATCTCAACCGTTGCTGGTAAAATATGGAATGGAGATAAATTGTCGACTTTTAAAAGCAAGGGTAAATTTAACAAAAAATTTATAGACAATAATTGGCAAACTTATTTCACGAAAAAAGAAGTGTTGATTTTAAATGTGCTGTACCAAGATTATGAAAAATTTTATAAAATTAAGAAATTAAATTTTTTTAGTAAATTAAGTCTTTTTCCATATATTTTTTTACCTTTTAAATGTGAAAGGCTGCTAATAAAAAAAAATATTTTTAGTATTATTTTTTTAAATAATTTATATTCAATAATTAAAAAAATTATCTATACTCAACTAATATTGTTAAATATAAAAATAAAATGAAAAAAAAATTTAATATTCTTTGTACTGTTGGGCCTAAGTCGTTAAACCGAAGTTTCTTAAATTTTTCTAGAAATAATATCTCATTGCTTAGACTTAACATGTCACACTTAAGCGTTAATCAACTCGAAAAACAAATTACATATATAAAAAAATATACTAAAACACCGATATGTATAGATACTGAAGGTGCTCAGATTAGAACAAAAATAAAAAAAACTATTTTTCTAAAAATTGGTAAAATTATAAAGATTCACAAGGACAAAAATTTTTTTTTATACCCTGGTAATATTTTTTTAAAATTAAAAAATGGAGATATTTTAGATATAGGTTTTAAAAATTTGAAAATTAAAATATTAAATAAAGGAAAAAATTTTTTTAAATGTCGAGTAATTAGCGAGGGGTATTTAGAGGACAATAAAGGTGTACATGTGCAAAACAGAAGAATTAAGTTAAATTATTTAACAGATAAAGATTTTAAAGCAATTGAGGTTGGTTTAAAAAATAAAATTAAATATTATGCTTTGTCTTTTACTAATTGCGTAGAGGATATCGATAAATTTAATAAAATTTTACCAAGTCAAACCAAGATATACAAAATAGAATCGTCCTTAGCTATTAAAAATATAAAACAAATAATGAAAGTAGGAAAAAATTTGTTAATAGACAGAGGGGATTTGTCAAAGGAAATTAGTTTAAAAAATGTTCCAATTATTCAGAGAAAGATCTGTGAGCTTGGTAAAAAAAATAATAATAATATATTTGTAGCTACTAACCTTTTAGAGAGTATGGTTGAAAATAGTTACCCGACTACTGGTGAAGTTAATGACATATACACTACTTTAAAAATGCATACAAAAGGGCTGGTTCTGGCGGCGGAAACAGCTATCGGTAAATATCCAATAGAGAGTGTTAAGTATTTAACTAAATTTATAAAATTTTATAAGAATATGAAAAATTAAAATGACTAGAATTTTGATTATGGGTTTACCGGGCTCAGGAAAGACTCATCTTGCTAAGATATTAAAAAAAAAAATAAATGCAGATTGGATAAATGCAGATACTATTAGAAAAAAATACAAAGATTGGGATTTTTCTAAACAAGGTATAATAAGACAAAGTTTGAGAATGTACAAAATTTCAAAAGAAAGTAAAAAAAAAAATATAATTGCAGATTTTATATGTCCATTTAATCAAACTAGAAAAATTTTTAAAGCAGACTTTACAATTTGGATGAACACAATTCAAAAAAGTAGATTTGACAAAATGAATAAAATATTTCAAAAGCCCAAAAAAATTAATTATGAGATTAGAGATTTTAATTCAAAGCTTCATTCAATTATAATATCTGATATGTTGCAAAATTATAAATGGAGTAACAAAAAACCTACTTCTTTAATGATGGGTAGATTTCAACCCTTCCATAAAGGACATATAAAACTTTTTGAAAAAATTTTAATACTGAAAGGACAGGTATTAATTTTCATAAAAGATGTTTATGAGGTTGCAGATAATCCTTTTAATTTTTCAGAAATAAAAAAAATGATAGAGGTAAAATTTAACAAGCTATATAAAAATAGATATAAAATATTGAAAGCCCCTAATATAACAAACATCTGCTATGGAAGAACAGTTGGATATAAATTTAACCACATTAAATTGCCTTTAGAAGTTCAGAAAATTTCTGCAACTAAAATAAGAAAGCAGTTAAGAAGTGAAAAAAAACTTTCACGAATAAAAAAAATTAATTAATTTTATCCCAATTTTTTTCGTAAAATAATTTACCGAGAAATTCTCCTCCTTCATTTGTGCTATGGACATTGTCAAAATAAACTTTGTAACCAGTTGGAGTTCTCAAATGACATTTTTTTAGATTTTCATCGCATTGATAATCCTGACTTCTTAAGAGTGGTACCTCTAATTTGTCGGAGATTTTTTTAAGTCTTTTGTTGTTTTCATCTATAAAAGCAAATTTTTTATTTACTCTAAGATTTAAAAATACTTTTTTTTCCATAAGTTCAACCTCATTATTGTTAGGCAATCTTCCATTTTCGTAAACAAATTTATCAAAAATGTTCATTGATGTGGCACCATAAGTTTCTAGTATTAAGGGCATGTCCATTAGAATGATTTTTTTTTGCTGGTTTTTAAGAATTAATATAATCTCTTCAAGATAATCAATAGTATGTTGCTCCCATTTACTCGCTAATAGAAATGTGTCAGCTCTATTTAATTGTTTTAAAATGTCTTTATCATAATTGAAACTATCATCACAAATAGAATAATTTTTTATCAGTAAAGCATGTAAACATTCAATTCTATCTTCACCTAATCTTTTTTTAGACAATAGTAGATTAAATGAATTTCCTTGGAATAAATTTTGATTAGCATCGACTGCTTGAAACAGATTGACACTTCGAGAATTTCCAACAATTAAAATTTTGTTATCATTTTTTTGAGCAAGTTCAAAATTGTCTGGAATATAATCTTTTTGAAATTTAAGATGGTGATTCTTAACGTAAT
>CAJQTC010000024.1 GCA_905618885.1 uncultured Pelagibacteraceae bacterium | reverse complement strand
AGGAAGAATTCAAGAATGTAGAAAAGCCTCTTACCCAACTAACGAAGCCTTACAAGATTGGAAAATTTTTAACTTAATTAATAAAAGCCTCAATAATTCAAATTTATTATTAGATTTTTCATCTATTAGAAAGTTAGCTCTTCAAGAAATACCAAACTTTTTAGAAATTGATTTACTACCAAAAAAAAGTATGTCAGCTAAAATAAATATTTCCACAGAAGCAACTAGCGAAAAAATAAACATTAAAGATATTGATTATTATTTTAGCAATTCAATTGCAAGAGCATCCAAGACTATGAGTGATTGTAGAAATATATCAAATGGCAATAAAAAAAATGGAACTAATAGTTAGATGGAATATTTTGATACATTATTAAACGAACTATATAAAATTGCATTTATTTTAATTCCAGTACTAGTTTCTGTTGCTTTAATAGTTTGGTTAGACAGAAGAATATGGGGCGCAGTTCAAAAAAGAAAAGGTCCAAATGTTGTTGGTCCATTTGGATTATTACAAACAGTTGCGGATGCGCTAAAGTATATTTTTAAAGAAATCATTATTCCTGCAAGTTCTAATAAAGTTATATTTGTATTAGCACCAGTTGTTACAATGACTTTAGCCTTAGTGGCATGGGCTGTCATACCTTTTGATAACGATTTAGTATTAGCTGATATCAATGTAGGTATACTTTATCTTTTTGCGGTTTCTTCTTTAGGTGTCTATGGAATTATAATGGGTGGTTGGGCATCGAATTCTAAATATCCTTTTCTTGGAGCAATTAGATCTGCCGCACAAATGGTATCGTATGAAGTTTCGATTGGAATAATTATAATTAATGTTCTTTTATGTGTGGGTTCACTGAACCTAAAAGATATAGTTAATGCTCAACAAAATTTATGGTTTGTAGTCCCTCTCTTTCCAATGTTTGTAGTTTTTTTTATTTCCGCTTTAGCAGAAACAAATAGACCTCCTTTTGATTTACCTGAAGCAGAAGCAGAATTAGTTTCGGGTTATCAGACAGAATATTCTGGTATGATGTACGCTATGTTTTGGTTAGGTGAATATGCAAATATTTTACTTATGTGTGCTATGGGTGCTATCTTATTCTTAGGAGGTTGGCTACCTCTGGTAGATATCTTCCCTTTTAATGTATTGCCTGGGCCATTATGGATGATTTTAAAGATTTTATTTTTATTCTTTTTATTTGCTCTGGTTAAAGCAATTGTCCCAAGATATCGATACGATCAACTAATGAGACTTGGGTGGAAAATACTTTTACCATTCTCCTTACTTTATGTTGTATTAACAGCTAGCTACCTTTTTTATTTCGATAAACTTCCAACAAAGGCATTTTAAATGAAAATAAGCAGATTTTTAAAAACAATTTTTTTATTAGAGTTTGTCTCAAGTCTTTTATTGGCAATTAGAGTAATGTTTAAACCAAAAAAAACAATCAATTACCCTTATGAAAAAGGTTCTTTGAGTCCAAGATTTAGAGGTGAGCACGCCTTAAGAAGATATCCAAGCGGGGAAGAACGTTGTATTGCTTGTAAACTTTGTGAAGCCGTTTGTCCTGCTCAAGCTATTACAATAGAATCTACAGAAAGAGATGATGGCAGCAGAAAAACAACACGATATGATATTGATATGCTCAAATGTATTTATTGTGGTCTTTGCCAAGAATCTTGTCCTGTAGAAGCTATAGTACAAGGACCAAATTTTGAATTTTCAACAGAAACGAGAGAGGAACTTTATTACAATAAAGAAAAATTGTTAGATAATGGCGACAGATGGGAAGATGTTTTGGCTAAAAACATTAGACTAGATAAACCGTACAGGTAAATGATAGCGCATACAATTTTTTTCTACTTTTTTTCTATTATTACCGTTGGATCAGCATTAATGGTTATAGCTAGCAAAAATACTATTCATGCAGTTTTTTTTCTGATCTTGGATTTTATTTCAGTCGGATGCCTTTTTATTATGATCGGTGCTGAATTTCTAGGAATGATTATGCTTATTGTTTACGTTGGAGCTGTAGCTGTATTATTTTTATTTGTTGTTATGATGTTAAATGTAGCTGAACAAAAGCAGTCATGGTTTAGAGGCTTGAAATCTACGCACATACCTGTAGGCTTAATTGTAAGTTTAGTTATTCTTTCTGAAATTTTAGTAGTTATTGGAGGCTGGAAATATAAGGCAAATTTTATTAGCACAGATTCTATAATAATAGACTCAAATTTCTCTAACACACATCAACTTGGTAGCGTCCTTTATACGGACTATATATATTTGTTTCAAATAGCTGGGATAATTTTATTATTATCAATGATAGGAGCTATTGTTTTGACTTACAGAAAAAGAGAAGGTGTCAAAAGACAAAGTTACATAAATCAAATTTCAAGAGAAAGTAAAACGTCAGTAGAAGTTGTTGAAGTAGATTTTAATACTGGAGTAAAAATTGATGATTAATATTGAATTAGGTCACTATTTATCTCTCGGGGGAGTAATTTTCTTATTAGGAGTAGTAGGTATATTTTTAAATAGAAAGAACGTAATTGTGATTTTAATGTCAGTTGAGTTAATTCTATTATCAGTAAACATAAACCTTGTTGCTTTTTCAACATACTCAAACGAAATAGCTGGTCAAATTTTTACTTTTTTTATACTAACAGTTGCAGCTGCAGAAGCAGCAATAGGTTTAGCAATTATTGTTTCTTATTATCGAAACAAAGGTTCAATTAGAGTCCAGGACATTAATGAGATGAAAGGTTAGATGTCTTATTTAGTTGTTTGCTTACCTTTAATAGGCTCCATTCTTGGTTATAGCTTAAAAATTTTAGGAGATAGATACACCGAAGTAATAACGACATTATTTTTATTTATATCTGCAACGTTATCGATAATAATTTTTTTTAACGGAATTGTTTACGGAGAGTATGCTAACTACAAAATAATCGAGTGGATAAGTTCAGGAAGTCTTAAAGTTGACTGGTCTATTAATATAGACCCGTTAAGCTCTATAATGTTGGTCGTCGTAACTTCAGTTTCATCTTTAGTACACCTGTACTCAATAGGGTACATGAGCCAAGATTCAAACAAGCCAAGATTTATGGCTTACTTATCTTTATTTACTTTTGCCATGTTGATGTTGGTAGTGTCAGATAATTTTATACAATTATTTTTTGGATGGGAGGGTGTTGGACTTTGTTCGTATCTTTTAATAGGTTTTTGGTACAAAAAAAACTCTGCCAATAACGCGGCTATAAAAGCCTTCTTAGTAAACCGTGTAGGAGATGTTGGTCTTGCGATAGGTATATTTTTAATTTTTAATTACTTTGGTACAGTAAATTACGATGAGGTTTTTTCTAAAGTTGCATCACAATCAACTAAAGAAATTAATTTTCTTGGATTAAATGTAAATTTAATCACATTAATATGTATAGCTTTATTTGTTGGAGCGATGGGGAAATCAGCACAATTTTTTTTTCACACTTGGTTGCCAGACGCAATGGAAGGACCCACACCAGTATCCGCGTTAATTCATGCCGCTACAATGGTTACTGCAGGTGTATTTTTAGTTGTAAGATGTTCTCCTATTTTTGAATACTCACAAGTTGCTTTAAACTTTGTTGCTGTGATTGGGATGATAACTGCAGTGTTCGCAGCTTCAGTTGCTTTAGTGCAAAATGACATTAAAAAAATTATCGCATACTCAACATGTAGCCAATTAGGCTATATGTTTTTTGCAGCCGGTGTAGGCGCTTATCATGTTGCCATTTTTCATTTATTTACACATGCATTTTTTAAAGCCTTACTATTTTTAGGCGCAGGTTCTGTAATACATGCTTTTAAAAACGAGCAAGATATAAGAAAAATGGGAGGTGTGTGGAAAAAAATTCCTTATACTTGGGCCTTAATGCTAATAGGAACATTAGCCTTAACAGGCTTTCCAATGTTGTCTGGGTTTTATTCTAAAGACGCAATTATTGAATTTGCTTATTTTAAAAACTCTACTATTGGATATTACGCGATGACTGTTGGTATCTTTACTGCATTTTTAACAGCAATATATTCATGGAGACTATTTTTTAAAACTTTTCACGGTAAATATAATAATACAGATTTGCCAATTGAAAAAACACACGAGTCTCCTTTAGTAATGTTAATACCTTTAATTTTTCTCTCATTAGGAGCTCTCTTCGCAGGATATACTTTTAAAGAACTGTTAATAGGTCATAATTATTTAGATTTTTGGAAAAAATCTATTTTTTTTATAAAGGAAATAGAACACGTCCATTTACCACTTTGGCTTCTTTTTTCAACTCCAGTTCTTGTAGTAATAGCAATACCACTTGCTTATTATTTATATATTAAGAACATTAATATTCTTTCTGGAGTAAGAAAACTAAATGAACCACTTTATAATTTCTTATTAAATAAATGGTACTTTGATGAACTTTACGAAGCTCTATTCGTTAAACCGTTAAAATTAGTTGGACTATTCCTTTGGAAGAAAGGCGATCAAAATACTATAGATACTTATGGACCAGATGGTTTTTCAAAAATAATTAAATACCTTTCCAATAAAGCTACAAAATTTCAAAGCGGTTACATTTATGATTATGCTTTTGTAATGCTCCTAGGTCTTTCTTTTTTATTAACTTACCTGATGATTAAATAAAATGAATTTTCCAATACTTTCGTCAATAACTTTACTGCCAGCTCTAGGAGCTTTATTTATTTTATTTTCAAAAAGTGAAAAAAATAAAAATAGAAACGCAATTAATCTTTCGCTGTTTACTAGCATAGTAAATTTAATCTTAGCTATTTTTTTATGGCACTCATTTGATAAAAGTTTTGTAGGATTTCAATTTATAGAAGAGCAAAACTGGATAAGTGGATTTATAAAATTTAAATTTGGAATAGATGGTATCTCAATTCTATTCATAGTTTTAACTGCTTTTATTACTCCTATTTGTATTGTCTCTTGTGTTAATAGTGTCAAAACAAGACTTAAAGAATTTTTAATAGCAATATTAATCTTAGAAACATTCATGATAGGGGTTTTCTGTTCTTTAGATCTCGTAGTTTTTTATATTTTTTTTGAAGCAGGTTTAATACCCATGTTTTTAATTATTGGGATATGGGGTGGCCCTAAAAGAGTTTACGCGGCTTTCAAATTTTTTCTTTTTACTTTGCTTGGTTCAGTTTTAATGTTAGTTGCAATTATTTCTATCTATTGGATTACGGGTACTACAGACATCACACAAGTATTTGAAATTAAGATACCAGTTAAACACCAGTACATTTTGTGGTTAGCTTTCTTTAGTTCGTTCGCAGTCAAAATGCCTATGTGGCCTGTTCATACTTGGTTGCCTGATGCACACGTTGAAGCCCCAACTGCTGGCTCCGTTATACTAGCCGCTATCTTATTAAAAATGGCTGGTTATGGATTTTTGAGATTCTCTATTGGAATGTTTCCAGTAGCTTCTGAGTATTTTATTCCTTTAATTTTTACACTTAGTATCATTGCTATTATTTACACATCCTTAGTAGCCTTAATGCAAGAAGATATGAAAAAACTTATTGCCTATTCATCGGTTGCTCATATGGGGTTTGTCACATTAGGAATTTTTACTTTTACACCTCAAGGTATAGAAGGGAGTATTTTTCAAATGATAAGCCATGGACTTATCTCTGCGGCTCTTTTCTTATGTGTTGGCGTTCTCTACGACAGAGTTCATTCTAGACTTATTAATTCGTATGGTGGAATAGTTAATATTTTACCTAAATATTCTCTAGTTTTTGCAATATTCATGCTCGGTGCACTAGGATTACCAGGTACCAGTGGTTTCGTAGGTGAAATTTTAGTTTTAATAGGAGCTTTCCAAAAAAGTTTCTTGGTGGCGATATTAGCAAGTATAGGAATTATTTTAGGAGCAGCTTATATGCTTTGGTTGTATAAAAGAGTAATTTTTGGAAAATTGGCAAACAACGAACTCGAGGAACTTAAAGACTTAAATTTTTCAGAAGGTATTATCCTTTTCTCTCTTGCGGGACTTGTGTTGTTTTTTGGATTTTATCCAAATTTGATTTTAGATACTATCCACACTTCGGTCGAGGAGTTAATTAGAAGTTACGATCAGGCAATAACATTTAATTTAAATACAATAAAATAATGGAAAATTTAAACCTAATAGCACCAGAAA
>CAJQTC010000023.1 GCA_905618885.1 uncultured Pelagibacteraceae bacterium | reverse complement strand
TTTTTTACTTAATAACTTAAGCATACATTCGGCCATTTCTCTTAATTTATCTGAGTGGGCAAATACATTGGATGCTAAAATTAAATCTGCATTTCCTTTGATTTTTTTAAGATTTTTACTTTCAAGAAAACCATTAAAAGTTTTAATCTTGTTTTTATTAGCAATCATTGCTAAATTTTTAGCAGGTTCAATACCTAGTATCTTTTTAAAACCCATATCTTTAAAAGGTTTTAGTGCGACACCGTCATTACTGCCAATGTCAATGATGTAAGATTTTTTTGATTTTAATTTAAATTGTTTTGTATAATTTTTTGCTGTTTCAATAAAATGATTGCGAAAAGATGGTGAGGTAGATGAGGTGTACAAATAATTAGAAAACATTTTTTTTGGATCTACAGCTACTGATAGTTGGCAATTATGACATTCTGGGCAATAGTTCATTTCAAGCGGATACAAATCATGTTTTTTATCTTTTTTATCCAATAAGTTGTTTGCTAGTGGCTGATACCCTAAGGAAACAACTCTTTTTAAGTTGGTGTTTTCACAAGATCTACATTCAAATTTATAGCAATTTAATAATAATTTTTTTTCTTTTTCATCTACAAAAACGTGTTTTACTGTATGTGTAATTCCGTAATTATCATGTTCTCTTTCACCTCTTACCAGGTTCAGAAAGGTTGTGTCTTTAGTGAAAACCATTGTATGGGCTACATTTGGTTTTATAATAGATAGCTGACCCTGATTTACTACTTGGGTAATTTTAGGAGAGTTTGGATTGAGTATGTCTTGAAATATTTCTATTATCTGACCTTTAGTGAATAAACACTTTTGTTCTTGCTGCGGGTGGTAATGGTTGGCTCTAATTGTTCCTTTTTTTGAGTCAATCAATCCTATTAAATTAATTGGTTCGGTTAACTCATGGTTGCTAATTTTTCCTCTGGCATCAATATATTCATTACCTCCATCTCTTACATGTTCCAAATCTTTAATTAAGTCTTGTTTGGACCACTTAGAAATCATATCTTTAATACTCTGATCTAAACTATATAAAAACTTAAAACCGGTGTTTAAAATTTTTTTATTAGAAAGTGAAAATCCTAAATTGGGGACCTCATCATTTGTTTCTACTAAACTTGTTTTTGGATTGTATTTTTTACATATTTCAGCAACTTCTTTTACGGTCACAGTATCTTTTGTTAAATTGAAAGTTTCTGCTGTGATATCTTCTTTTTCTTCCATGCTTTTAAAACATCTGGCAACATCAACTAAGGGTACTAGGCTCTTAATTTGTCTTCCACCTGCAAAAAGTTTTATGACGCCATCTTGTGAGGCTATTTTTGAAAATAAATTTGGCATTATGTCGATACGTGCTGTGTCTGTAGAATAACCGTATACTGAGCCTAATCTTAGGATTACATAATTTTTTCCTGAATCTTTTAGTTGTTTTTCATTAATTGCTTTAGAGGAAGAGTAAGAAAGAATAGGCTTCATGTCTTCATCTTCTAGTATATTATTTTTTACATTTTCAATTCCTTCATAAACCACATGGGTTGATGGAAAAATTATTTTGCATTTATGATTAATAGCATCAAGTATATTTTGCGTACCTTCTACTGCTACTAGTTTAATTTTTTTATCTTTCTCTTCGTTGCTTTCAGATTTGGTTCTTGGAACTTCTGTTATGCCAGCGAGATGATGAACAATATCAGCATCTTTACAATATTCATTTATTAATTCTTTATCTAAAATATCTCCATGAACAAATTCCATATTCCAGTTTCTTATCTGGTTAACTCGTTCTGAAATAAACCTATTATCTATTACAATTATTTGATTGTTCCAGCTGACACCTGAGTAGAGCTTACATAATTCAGTGCCTATATAACCGAGACCTCCGGTTATTAAAATTTTTTTTTTCATTTCAATAATACAAAATTAATTTTCAAAATTATAAATATTTTTTATCTCTATGTAAAAATATATTGCTAATGCGTGCTACCAGCAGACGTTAATCCCGCTTTTTTTGAAACTTGTTCAACTTCGACCCATTCTACTCTTTTTAATTCTTTAGTAAGCGCATGTTTTAAAACTTCATCAACATTCTTCACGCAAATAATTTCAATGTTTTTTTTTATAACTTCAGGTATCTCAACTAAATCTTTTTTGTTTTCAAAGGGTATCAAAACTTTTTTTATTCCCGCCCTGTGTGCTGCAAGTAATTTTTCTTTTAAACCACCTATGGGTAAAACAATCCCTCTAAGTGTAATTTCACCGGTCATTGCAATATTTTTATCAACTGGAATTTCAGTGATTGCTGAGACGATAGAAGTGATCATACCTACTCCTGCAGAAGGGCCATCTTTCGGTGTTGCGCCTTCAGGAACATGTACGTGAAAATCTTTTTTATCAAAAATTGGTGGGATAATGCCGTAATCTAAAGATTTAGACCTTATGTATGATTTAGCTGCTTTGATAGACTCTTGCATTACATCGCCCAATTTTCCGGTAATCTCCATTTTACCTTTTCCTGGCATTATAACTGTTTCAATTTTTAATATTTCTCCACCTACTTCAGTCCACGCTAGTCCGGTCACCACGCCTACTCTATTCTGTTCTTCCATTTCATCGTAATTAAATTTTTCAATTCCAAGATAACTTGCTAGATCTGATTCTTTAATCGGGTTATTAACTTTTTCTTTTCCATCAATTTTTTTTACTGTTTTTCTGGCAATTTTTGAAATTTCTCTTTCAAGATTCCTTACACCGGATTCTCTGGTATAATTTGTTATAATTTTTCTATTTACCAATTCATCAATTTTCCATTCATCTGACTTAAGCCCATTATTTTCACTTTGCTTCGGAATTAAATACTTTTGAGAAATATTAACTTTTTCATCTTCTGTGTATCCTGGAATTCTAATGACTTCCATACGGTCCAAAAGTGGCGGCAATATATTCAAAGTATTTGCTGTTGTCACAAACATTACGTCAGACAAATCATAATCAACTTCTAAATAGTGATCGTTAAATTCTTTGTTTTGTTCAGGGTCTAACGCCTCTAATAAAGCAGAAGAAGGATCTCCCCTGTAATCATTTCCAACTTTATCTATTTCGTCTAATAAAAATAAAGGATTTTTTGTGCCAGCTTTTTTCATCATCTGAATTATTTTTCCAGGTAAAGAGCCAATATAAGTTCTTCTGTGACCTCTAATTTCAGCCTCATCCCGAATACCGCCTAATGAAATTCTTATAAATTTTCTACCTGTTGCTTTTGCAATAGACTTTCCTAATGAAGTTTTTCCAACACCTGGAGGTCCAACAAGACAAAGTATTGGTCCTTTTAATTTTTGTATTCTTTTTTGTACTGCTAAAAATTCTATAATTCTTTCTTTTACTTTTTCTAAACCAAAATGATCTTCATCAAGTATTTTTTGTGCGCTAGCGAGATCATTATTAATTTTACTTTTATTTGACCAAGGCAATTCTGTCATCCAGTCTAAATAATTTCTAACAACTGTTGCCTCGGCAGACATTGGGCTCATCGATTTTAATTTTTTTAACTCTGCCATACATTTTTCTAAAGCTAGCTTTGGCATTTTAGCTTTTAATATTGCTTTATTTATACCTGCTATTTCATCCTTACCTTCATCAATTTCACCTAGTTCTTTTTGTATAGCTTTTAATTGTTCATTTAAATAATACTCTCTTTGTGTTTTTTCCATTTGATTTTTAACTCTGCCTCTAATTTTCTTTTCAACAGAAATTACACTTGTTTCTTTTTCTAATAGCGTATTAATTTTTGCTAATCTTTTATTTAAATCAGTAATTTCTAATAACTCTTGTTTTTCAAAAATTTGTAAATTTAAATTTGCAGCAATGTTGTCTGCTATTTGACTTGCATCTTTAAGTTTTTTTATACCGTTTATTGAGTCTGATAAGTCTCTTTTGTTTAAAATTAGAAGTTTTTCAAATTTTTTTACTAGACTTAACGCAAAGAGCTCTGACTCTTTTGTTTTATTTTTATCCTCTACAATCTCTATATTGCAACTTAAAAAATTTTTATCTTTTTTTATTATCTCATGAATCTTTACTCTTTTTTCTCCTTCTACTAAAACTTTGACTGTTCCGTCTGGCAATTTAAGTAATTGTAAAACTTTACTTAAGCAACCGTAACTATAAATATCTTTGTTTTCTGGTTCATCGATTTCAGAATTTTTTTGAGAAACTAATACAATTGATTTGTCCGTTCTCATTACTTCTTGAAGAGCTTTAATAGATTTTTCCCTGCCTACGAAAAGTGGAACAACCATAGAAGGAAATACGACAATATCTCTTAATGGTAACAGCGGTTTAGAATTTATTATTCCCATACAACAATTATATGGTACTTATTATTGTAATATCAAGGATGTTATTTAAGGATTAAGCGACAGATGTTGATTGTTTCTTGCCGTATGTGACAATAGGTTCTGAGCTACCAGTAACAGCAGCTCTATCAACGGTAACTTTAAGAACATTTTCTAATTCAGGAACCTCAAACATTGTTTTTAGTAAAATACTCTCTAAAATTGACCTTAAACCTCTTGCACCTGTTTTTTTACTAATAGCTTTTTTTGCTATTTCGGTAAGCGCATCGTCTTTAAATTCTAATTGAACATTTTCAAACTCAAATAATTTTTGATACTGTTTAGTTAAAGCATTTTTTGGTTCTTTTAAAATTTTTATTAAAGACTTTTCATCCAAATCATCTAAAGTAGCAATAATTGGCATTCTTCCTATAAACTATGGAATTAAACCATATTTAATTAAGTCTTCGGGTTCTAAATTTTTTAAAGTTTCTGATAATTTTTTTTCTTCTTTGCTGTTAACTTTCGCACCAAAACCTATTGAAGTTCCTTTACCTCTCATGCCAATTATTTTATCTAATCCAGCAAATGCTCCGCCACATATAAAAAGTATATTAGTAGTGTCAACTTGCAAAAACTCTTGTTGGGGATGTTTTCTTCCGCCCTGCGGAGGAACACTAGCAACGGTTCCTTCCATGATTTTTAAAAGAGCTTGTTGCACTCCTTCGCCCGAGACATCTCTAGTGATAGATGGATTTTCAGATTTTCTACTGATTTTATCTACTTCATCTATATAGACTATTCCTCTTTGTGCTTTTTCAACATTGTAATCTGCAGCCTGTAATAATTTCAAAATAATATTCTCTACATCTTCCCCTACATATCCGGCTTCGGTTAAAGTTGTTGCATCAGCCATGGTGAATGGCACATCTAAAATTCTTGCCAAAGATTGAGCTAAAAGAGTTTTTCCACAACCAGTTGGCCCTACTAAAAGAATGTTTGATTTAGAAAGCTCAACTTCTTTATTATTTTTATTATCATAATTTAATCTTTTATAATGATTGTGAACCGCAACTGACAAAACTTCTTTTGCAAAATTTTGACCAATTACGTACTCATTTAATACAGTGCAAATTTCTTTTGGTGTGGGAACTCCATCTTGATGTTTGACTAATGAACTTTTATTTTCTTCCTTGATAATATCCATGCAAAGTTCAACACACTCATCACAAATAAAAACGGTGGGGCCTGCAATAAGTTTTCTAACTTCGTGTTGGCTTTTTCCACAAAAAGAGCAATAAAGAATATTTTTATTATTTTTTTCTGACATATCGAATCAATAAGTATTTGTAAATTACGTGAATCTTGATAGCAAGTATAAGTTGTGTTGAGAACTAGATGCTGTGTACTATTTTCTTTTTTCTACCACAGAATCTATTAAACCGAATTTTTTGGCCTCTTCTGCTGTCATGAAATTATCTCTTTCTAAAGCGCTAGAGATCTCTTCTGCTGATTTTCCAGTATGTTTTGCGTATATTTTGTTAAGTCTATCTTTTAATAATAAGATTTCCTTTGCGTGTATTTGAATGTCTGTTGCTTGACCTTGAAAACCAGCAGATGGTTGATGAACCATAATTCTGGAATTCGGGAGTGAATACCTTTTTCCTTTTTCACCAGCTGCTAAAAGAAATGATCCCATTGATGAAGCTTGGCCGATACACAAAGTAGATACTGGAGAATTTATATATTGCATAGTGTCATAAATTCCTAAACCAGCAGTGACTAAGCCACCTGGACTATTAATGTAAAAATATATTTCTTTTTTAGGATCTTCTGATTCTAAAAATAAAAGCTGAGCCGTAACTAAAGAGGCAACATTATCATTTACCGGACCTACTAAAAAAATAATTCTTTCTTTTAATAATCTAGAATAAATATCATAAGCTCTCTCACCTTTGTTGGTCTGTTCAACAACTATTGGAATAAGATTGTTCATCTGTTCTTCGATTCGACTCATGGAAGAATTTATATAACCAAAGGTTACTTTTTGCTAACTTTTTTTATTTTTTTTCTAATATCAACAGAAGATTTACTAGTTTTTTTTTCTTTATTCTCTTTAATTTCATTATCGTTGTCGTCATGTTTGTGGTTGTGAGCAGATAGATCTTTTGATAATTTATTAAATTCAGAAATTAATTTTTCCGCTTCATTAATTGTAATATTTTTCTTTTTTAAATTTATTTTAGACTTGAATAAATTTAAAATTTTTTCTTCGTATAAAGCTCCTTTTAGACTCTGGGTAGCTGATGGGTTTTTTTGGTAGTAATCTAGTACCATTTTTTCTTGTCCTGGCATTCCTTTGATTTGTTTTTGAACTTCTGCTTTAACATCCTCATCCGATACTTTTAAATTATTTTTTTCTCCATATTCATTTAATATTAGACCAAGCTTAATTCTTGATTCAGCTATTTTTAAATTTTTAGTTTTGTTTTTTTCTACTTCTTCTTTCTTGAGCTGATGTGTCATTAGATGAAATTCTTGATCAACAAGATTTTGAGGTAATTCTGTTTTATGAAATTTTTCTATTTGGTCTAAAATTTCTTTTTTAGTTAGAGAGTCTAGTGACTGTTTGTATTGTGTTGATATTTGTTTTTCTATTAACAATTTAAGATCTGTTAAGTTTTTTGCTCCCATATTTTTCGCAAAGGTGTCATCTACTATTATTTCATTGGGTTTTTGAATATTTGTAATTTTGCATTCGAACTTGGCTCTCTTGTTTGCAAGTTCTTTATTCGGATAGTTTTCTGGTAAATTTACTTCTATAGTTTTGCTTTCTTCTTTTGTAACTCCAATTAATTTTTCGTCAAATCCTTTTAAAAAAAGATCTTCTCCAATAACTAATCTGGTATTTTTTCCCTCACTGCCTTCAAATTTTTTTCCACTAACCGAAGCGCTATAGTTAAATATTACCAAATCTCCTTTCTTTGATTTTTCATTTTTATCGGTAAAAGTTTTATTATTTTTTGCTACTTCTTTTATTTTTTCGTCTACAATTTTATTTTCAATTTTTAATAAATATTCATTTGCGTTATACTTCTCAAAATTGGCAAGCTTTACCTCAGGTAAAGAGTTAACTTCTATAGTGTAGTTAAGATCCTTTCCTTCTCCGAATGTTTTTAAATCTATTTTAGGTTGCCCTGCTGCTTTTATTTTTTTTTCTTCTAAAGCTTTGTTAGAACTTTCTTGTAAAATTTTATCAATTACCTCTCCGTATATAGCTTTACCAAATTGACTTTTAATTACTGCTGGAGGAACTTTGCCTGGCCTAAAACCTTTAAGGCTAACTTCTGTTTGCAACTGTGATAATTTTTCATCAAGTTTTTTTTGGATTATTTTTTTATCTACAATTACCGATAAAATTGTTGTTAAACCTTTTTTTTTTTGTACTTCTATTTTCATATAAATTTCTTGGTGGGCAAGAAGAGACTCGAACTCTTAAACCTTGCGGTACTAGTTCCTAAGACTAGCGCGTATACCAATTCCGCCACTTGCCCACTTTAAGCAAACCATTCTAAGTATTTATTTTTGTTCTCTATCAAATATTTTGGTAATTTGTTATCATTAATTTCAGTTAAGTATATTCTATTCGTTTTATTCCATTTTTTATTAAGATCGGTTTTGTCTGCGGTATGATCATAGGGTATATAAGTGTTTTTAATCATATCCTCTATGTCATTTTCGTCAATACCTGTTAAATCAAATTCATCATGGTGTTCGTCATTCTTGTGTTTAAGATATATGTCTTTTGCATTTTTAAGCTCAGTAAAATGCCAGCCACCTTCATTAATAATCTGTAAATTAGTAAATTTATTTTTTTTAAATAACGTATCTATTCTCCACCATTCATATTTTTTTGTTTTAATATCTCTTAAGTTAGAAATAGATTTTAAATCTTTTAGTCTGCACGCTTTGGAACCATACCAATCATGTGAACTCAAGACTAAATTAAACTTATAGTGAAAAACTTTTTGTTTAAATAATATTATTTTTTTTTTTGTTTGTTTTAGATCAATTTTTGATAAGTCAGGTATCTCATCACTATCACTATATACCACCCAATCATTTAAATTATTTTTATTAAAATGGAGAGCTATTTGATTTCTTTGTTTTTCAATTCTTTTTGCAGCATTTAGCCGAAAAAGGGAATTGTTAAATTTATTAGCATCATTAATCTCAAATAAATCATCTGGCTGTTCATCTACAATTATATGGGTTATTTTATTTTTAAAATTTGGGTAATTCTTTTTATCAAAATTAATTTCTTTTTTTTGACCACTGTGGGTATATGTTGCTTCACAAACGATAAACTCATCTACATATTTATTTAATATGTTTAACCTTAGTTCGAACAATAAAGGTTCGTTAAAATATGTTATGCAATCAAATATTTTCATATTTTTTTAAATTATATAAATATTTATAGACAGCGGTGTAGAAGAATATCTGGAAGAAAAAATAATATCGGGAAAAAATTCCATTATCTTGAAAATAAATTGATGGAACTATTAAAACAAAATACATAATATTTATTAATAAACCAGTCATATAATTTGCTGTAAAAATATTTTTTGATTTCTTTAAAAATTGGTAGAATAACATATGAAGATGAAAATTATCAGGTTTTAAAGGTGATTTTTTTTTTAACGTCTTTCGAATAAATGAAAAAAAAACTTCATAAAAAAGATAAAATAAAATTGATGTATAAAAAAAAGGTGAAATATTTAAATTTAATTCATGGGTTTTTATAGCATTAAAAGCAATCAAGGCACCGAGTAAATAAGATCCACTATCCCCTAAGAATATTTTAGCTTTTGGAAAATTAAATAATAAAAAAGATAATACAATTATAATCTGTGCGAACAAAATGATTGAAATATTTTGGTTTTGATTGGATAAATTTATTATGAGAAAAATAGAGTTTATTAACAAAAAATGAATACCTAAAAGTCCGTTAAAACCATCGATTAAATTAGCTCCATTAATAATAAATAAACAACATAGTAATACAAAGCATGTTTGAAATAAATTATTTGTTAACCATAAATTTAAAAAATTTAGACCAGATGAGGTTATTTGGATTGAAAAAATATTAATACAGAATACTAACAGGGTAAGCATTAACACTAAACGGATATTTGGATTAATCTTTATTTTTATGTCGTCTAAAAAACCCAAAGAAAATAATAATAATGAGATTGTAAGATAGTCTTTTAAAAATACATCAAAAATTAAAAAATAAAAAAAAATGAATAAACAAAATAAAGATAAAATTGCAATACCTCCAGCTCTACCTGTAGGTTTCTGGTGAAATGCTTGTGGTTTTAAAAAATCTTTATCTATAAGAGAACCTGAAAAAAAAGTTTTCGAATATTTTGTTACTAAAAAAGTAGCAATAAGACTTATTAAAGAAAAAATGAGAAAAAAATCTAAGTTAAATTTAAGGTGCATTTATTTATTATTTTTTTTTACTATATATATACCTGACATTATTATTATAAGTGATGCTAAAACTTTCCAAGTGATTTGTTCGTCTAAAATTAATGCTCCAAAAATAACACCAAAAATAGGTATTAAGTAAGTAACTTGAGTTTGAAATACAATTCCATTTTTTGCGAGTATTTTAAATCTAAGCCACCATGCAAAACCTGTTGCTACTACTCCTAGATAAATCAATGATAATGTGGACTCAAGCGTAGGAGTTGATTTGAATGGTTCTTCAAGAATGAAAGAAAGTGGCAGTAAAGTAATCACTGACCAAATTAAAGTTGATGTAGTCACATTTACATTTCCTGATTTTTTTAATTTTTTTAAAATAAGAATACCTGAAATAGAATAAAAAGTTGAACCAAGTATAATTAGTAATACAAATAAATAGTTACTTTCATTGATTATTAGTTTGTCGAAAAATAAAAGTAAAATTCCAGAAAATCCTAAAATAATACCTAATGATTTTAAAAATGTTATTTTTTCTTCTTTGATAAAAAAGTGAGCTAGGATTGATCCAGTTATAGGAGTTGTGCTCATTAGCATTGCGGCCAAATAGCTATCGATTTTATTTGTTCCAATGGCTATTAATGAAAAAGGTATTGTAAGATTACAGAGACCTACCAAAGCATAGATTTTCCAATTTTTTGAGAAAGCTTGTATCTTAATTTTGTAAAAAAACGTTACAGCTAGCATAGGAATTGTCGCTAAAACTACCCTAATAAGAGCTAACGTATAGGGTTCGTAAGAATATGTTGCTATTTTTATATTAAAAAAAGACGATCCCCAAATTGCACCTAAAAGCAATAATAAAAAGATATCTGTAACTTTTGCTTCTTTCATTTCAATTCTAGATTGTACGTATGTGTTAAATGCATAACTGTTATTGCTTTATATTATATTATTGAAATAGTGAATTCTGATATGTTTAATACAATTTTTTAAAAAATTACAAAGGAATTATTGATGAGCACAAAAGACACTTTCAAATTAATAAAAGATAAAGAAATTGAATTTGTAGATTTGAGATTTACTGACCCAAGAGGGAAATTGCAGCACTTAACAATGGATGCAACAATAGTTGACGATGAAATGTTGGAAAAAGGTGTGTTTTTTGATGGCTCATCTATTTCTGGTTGGAAAGCGATTAATGAGTCAGATATGATTTTAAAACCTGACTTAAGTAGATTAATTATAGATCCTTTTAACTCTCATAATACTTTAAATATATTTTGTGATATTTTAGATGCAGTTAAAAAAGATCCTTATGAAAGAGATCCTAGAGGTACTGCAAAAAAAGCTGAAGCATATTTAATTAAATCTGGTATTGGCGACAAAGCTTACTTTGGACCTGAACCAGAATTTTTTACATTTGACGATGTTCGATTTAAAAATGAAATGAACGAATCTAGTTTCATGATTGATAGTACTGAAGGCCCTTATAATACTGGAAAGAAATTTGAAAATGGAAACATGGGACACCGACCCGGAGTTAAAGGTGGTTACTTTCCTGTACCACCAGTAGACAGCGCTCAAGACATGAGAGCTGAAATGTTAAAAGCTCTAAAAGACATGGGAGTTAAAGTTGAAAAACATCACCATGAAGTAGCTCCTGGCCAGCACGAACTTGGTATGTATTATGGAAAATTAACTGATATGGCTGACAACGTTCAGCTTTATAAATACGCTGTTCAAATGGTTTCTCATTCATTTGGAAAGACCTCGACGTTTATGCCTAAACCAGTAAAAGGAGATAATGGTTCAGGAATGCACGTTCACCAATCAATTTGGAAAGGTGACACTCCTATGTTTATGGGTGACAAATACGCAGGTCTATCACAACAAGCACTTTATTATATTGGTGGAATACTTAAACATGCTAAAGCAATTAATGCTTTCGCAAACTCAACAACTAATAGTTATAAGAGACTAATACCTGGTTTTGAAGCTCCAGTAATTTTAGCTTACTCAGCCAGAAATAGATCTGCATCATGTAGAATACCTATAATCATGAATAAAAAAGCTGCTAGATGTGAAATAAGATTTCCAGATGCTGCTGGTAATCCATATCTAACTTTTGCATCTATGTTGATGGCTGGAATTGATGGTATTAAAAATAAAATAGATCCAGGCAAATCATTTGACAAAGATCTTTATGCTTTAAGTGAGTCTGAAGTTAGAAAAATTCCAACTGTTTGTGGTTCTTTAAGAGAAGCAATGGAAAATCTTGATAAAGATAGAGCTTTCTTAACTCAAGGTGGGGTTTTTTCAGATGACCAGATAGATGCTTATATTGATTTAAAATTTCAAGAAATTTATAAATTTGAACATGCCCCTCATCCTATTGAGTTTGAGATGTACTATAGTCAATAGCTAAAATTAGACTTTAAAAGATTCTCCACACCCACATCGCTCAGTTTCGTTGGGATTTTTGAATACAAATTGAGAAGAAAATTTTTCTTTTTTATAGTCCATTTCCGTACCTAAGAGATACATAACGGCATTCGGGTCTATTAAAACTTTAACACCTTTATCTTCAATTACTTCTTCATTGGGCTTTATGTCCTTTGCGTATTCCATAATATAAGACATTCCTGCACAACCACCTGATTCGACCCCTACTCTAACACCTATGGTGGAGTTATCTGCACTAGACATAATTTCTTTTATTCTATCTGCTGCATTATCACTTAATTTAATTATTTGTGTCATAAATTCAATTCTAATTTAGCAGCCTCTGACATTTTGTCTTTATCCCATGGTGGATCCCAGACTAAATTTAAATCAACATCAGAAACTCCATCAACTTTTAGCACTCTTTCTTTTACACTATTGGGCAAGCTTTCTGCCACTGGACAGTTAGGGCTTGTAAGAGTCATGTCTATATTAACTTTGTTTTTTTCATCAATACCAATGTTATAAATTAGACCTAATTCATATATATTAACTGGTATTTCAGGATCGTAAATTTTTTTTATTTCTAAAATAATTTTTTTTTTTAAATCACTCATAATTAAAAATTTAATTTTTTTTATCTAACGCTGATAAAAAAGTATGCCAAACCATTGTTGCACATTTAACTCTCATTGGAAACTGTTGAACGCCAGATAGAGATGTAATTGTTGTTATTTGATCTTCTGTAAGGCTATTGATAGTAATTTTTGTTTTATTTTTAACCATACTCAAGAAATCCTCACTAACTTTTTTTGTAAAAGATAGATCCTTACCTTTAAGAGTCTCTGTAAGTATTGAGGCAGAAGCAAGAGAAATTGCACAACCTTCTCCTTCAAAACTTATGTCCATAACTTTTTTTTCACTATCTAGCCTTAAGTAGACATGAACTTTATCTCCACACAAAGGGTTGTGAGCTTGAGCGTCGTGACTATATTCGTCACATTTTCCTTTATTCCTAGGACTCTTGCCGTGATCTAAAATAATTTCTTGGTATAATTCTTTAAGTTCCATTTAAATCTGAAATACTTTTTTACAGTTATCGATAGCCTTGCATAAAATATCTATATCTTCTTTTGTATTATAAACGCCAATGGAAGCTCTAGCTGTAGCTGCGATTCCTAGTTTGTCATGTAGTATTTGACAGCAGTGATGTCCTGCTCGTATAGCAACACCGTCATCATCTAAAATTGTTGCTATATCATGTGGATGAATACCTTTTATGGTAAAACATAAAACGGAACCCCTGTTCTTAGGGCTACCAATTATATTTATTGAATTATTTTTTTTTAATTTTTCATAACCATATTCTAAAATTTCATTTTCGTGAGCAGCTATATTTTTGATTCCTAGTTTTTCAATAAAATTTATTGCTTCTGCAAAAGCAACTACTTCTGCTGTTTGCATGGTGCCAGCTTCAAATTTTGTTGGTGCATCAGCAAAGGTGATGTTGTCTTTTTTAACATCATCTATCATACCACCGCCACCTTGGTATGGAGGCAGATCATCTAACCATTTTTTTTTTGCATAAAGCACTCCTAGGCCATTAGGACCATACATTTTATGGCATGAAACTACATAGAAATCACAACCAAGATCTTGCATATCTATATGCATATGGGGGGCTCCTTGAGTGCCATCAACTAAAACTGGAATATTTTTTTCTTTGGCTATATCAACAATTTTTTTAATTGGCATTACAGCACCTGTTACATTTGAAATATGTGTTATGGCAATAATTTTTGTTTTATTTGAAATAAGTTTTTTTATTTCATCAATTTCGACTTCACCATTTTTATTTACTGGTGCGAATTTAATTACTGCACCTTTATTTTTCCGAAGAAAATGCCATGGTACATAATTAGAGTGATGTTCTAATTCAGTAATTAATATTTCATCTCCTTCTTTAATGTATTTATCGCCGAAAGAAGAAGCGACTAAATTAATTGATTCTGTGGCTCCTTTTGTAAATATTATTTCCTCTCTATGCTGTGCGTTAAAATATTTTTTAACCATATCTCTTGTGGCTTCAAATCTATTCGTTGCCTTAACTGCTAGTGTGTGAACACTTCTTCCAACGTTAGAAAATTCTGTTTCATAAAAATTAGATAGTCTGTCAATTACTGCTTTAGGTTTTTGAGATGAGTTAGCGCTATCTAAATAAACTAAAGGTTTTCCATTAATTTTCTGTTTAAAAATGGGAAATTCAGATTTAAGATTTTTAATGTCCATTAATTTGTCTTTCTAATATTTTTTCTAAAAATATTTTTAATTCATTGTTGGTAATTTTTTCTAATACTTCATTAAGAAAGCCATTTATTAAAAGTTTTACAGCCTCTTGTTTTGATATACCTCTTGTCATTAAATAATGAACCGCGTCAGAATCTATACTTCCAGATGTCGAACCATGAGAACACTTTACATCGTCTGCATATATTTCCAGTTCAGGCTTTGCGTCAAATTCAGCGTTATCGCTTACAATTAAAGCTTTGCTTAGTTGATATGCGTCAGTTTTTTGAGCTACTTTTTCTACAAATATTTTTCCTTGATAAATACCTTTACTTTTATCATTTAATACATTTTTAATTTTTTGATAGCTTTTACAGTTTGGCGAGTTATGGTTTATGCGTGTTTTAATTTCTTGATGTTGATCTCCCAGTAAGTTTAAGGCTGAATAAATGCTACAACTACTATTATCTTTATTTAAGTTTATTTCAATTTCAATTTTATTTAGTTTTAACCCGGAACTTAAAATATAGTTCTCATAACTAGAACCACTCTCTAAAGAACTTTTTATATATTTGTAAAAATGACCATTACTTTTTGAATTTTGAATTAAAATATTTTTCAATACGGCATTCTTATTTAAAGAAATAGTATCTACTGTATTTTTAATAAAATTATTTTGGGTATTGTTATCACTATAATCAATTAACGTTAATTCAGATCCTTCATTTAACTTAATAGAATTTTTATTGTTCAGTATTTTGTTTTTTAAATCTTGAGAAAAACAATTATAGACAATCAAGGGTTTTTTTAATTTATAGTCTTTGGTAATTTCCAACGAAAACCCTCCAGATGATAACGCACTATTGAGTAATGCCAGTGCGTTACTTGGGTTAATATTCTTTACTTCTTCTTGATTGAAGTCTTTAATTAAAATTTTACTCTTTTCTTCATGATCAAAATTAGTTGAAATTATTTTACCGTTAGTTAAAAATATGAAGTTGTGTTCAAAGTTTTCAATAGCTTTGAAATCTTTGCTAGATTCAAAATTAACTTCATTACTAATATTGTCAAAATTTTTATTTAAAATTAAGTTTAAGTCCGTAAATTTCCAATCTTCAACTTGTTTGGATGGAAAGCCAGATTTATAAAATAAATCAAGATTTTTTTTTCGGGAAATCTTTTCTTCTTGAGAGAGATTTTTAATTTTTTCGATATCAAAATCGTAATTTTGCTTCATCTAACTTAAATTTGCATAGCCTGTTTTTTCTAATTGTTCACCTAAATCAGCGTTTCCTGTTTTAATAATTTTACCAGCAGATAAAACGTGTATGAAGTCGGGCTTGATATAGTCGAGTAGTCTTTGATAATGTGTAATTATCAAAAAAGCGTTTTCTTTATTTTTATAAGAGTTAACACCGTCTGCAACTATTCTTAGCGCATCTATATCTAGACCTGAATCTGTTTCATCTAAAATTGATAATTTTGGTTCTAATAATTTCATTTGTAAAATTTCATTTTTTTTCTTTTCTCCGCCTGAAAATCCTACATTTAATTGACGTGATAAAAATTTTTCATCAATATTGAGTTCTTTGGCTTTTTCTTTAATTAATTTTAAGAAGGTTAATGTGTCTAATTCTTTTTCACCTCTTGCCTTTCTTACTGAATTTAGGGAAGTTCTTAAAAAATTATTTGTATTTACGCCTGGAATTTCTAAGGGGTATTGAAATGCTAAAAAAATTCCTTTTTGTGCTCTCTCTTCTATTTTAAGATCATTTAAATCCATGCCGTTAAAACTAATTTCGCCTTCAATCTCGTAGCCATTTTTACCTGACAAGACATTTGCCAATGTACTTTTCCCTGAACCATTAGGCCCCATAATTGCATGAACTTCGCCAGGTTTAATGTTTAGGTCTAAACCTTTTAAAATTAACTTTTCGTTAATAGTTGCTTTTAAATTTGTAATTTTTAACATTAGCCGACACTACCTTCTAAGCTAATAGCTACTAATTTTTGTGCTTCCACCGCAAACTCCATTGGTAATTGCTGTAATACTTCTTTGCAGAACCCATTTACGATCAGACTAACTGCCTCTTCTTGATCGAGTCCTCTTTGGTTGCAATAGTAAAGCTGTTCTTCGTTAATTTTAGTAGTGGTTGCCTCATGTTCAATAGTTGATGTTGAATTTTTGTTCTTTATATATGGAACTGTGTGTGCCCCACATTTATTGCCCATTAATAAAGAGTCACATTGCGTGTAATTTCTTGAATTAGTTGCTTTTTTATTAATGTCTACCAACCCTCTATATGTATTGTCTGCGTTACCAGCTGATATACCTTTAGATATTATTTTACTTTTGGTATTTTTTCCTAGGTGTATCATCTTGGTACCTGTGTCGGCTTTTTGATAGTTATTAGTAATGGCTATAGAATAAAATTCTCCAACTGAATTATCACCTTGCAAAATACAGCTTGGGTATTTCCAAGTTATTGCTGAACCTGTCTCAACTTGAGTCCATGATATTTTAGAATTTTTTCCTCTACAGGCCCCTCTTTTAGTTACGAAATTATATATTCCACCTACACCGTTCTTATCTCCAGGATACCAATTTTGAACAGTTGAATATTTAATTTCTGCGTCATCTAAAGCAATTAACTCAACATTTGCAGCATGTAACTGATTTTCATCTCTCATAGGAGCGGTGCAACCTTCTAGGTAGCTTACATAACTTCCTTTGTCTGCGATAATTAAAGTTCTCTCGAACTGTCCTGTTTCAGAAGCGTTAATTCTAAAATAAGTTGAAAGTTCCATAGGACATCTTGTGTTTGGCGGAATGTATACAAAGGAACCATCAGTAAAAACTGCAGAATTTAATGTTGCAAAATAATGATCACTTAAAGGTATAACTGATCCTAAATATTTTTTTACTAAGTCTGGATGTTTCTGAATAGCTTCAGAGATAGAACAAAAAATTATTCCTTTTTTTGTTAATTCATCTTTAAATGTTGTGGCTACAGAAACTGAGTCAAATACCGCATCAACTGCTATTCCATTTAATCTTTGTTGCTCAACCAGTGGTATTCCAAGTTTTTTATATGTTTCTAATATTTTTGGATCAATTTCTTCTAAGCTTTTAGGTTTTTCTGAAGCACTTTTCGGTGCGGAATAATAGTATAAATCCTGATAATTAATTTTAGGATATTTTGGTTTCTGCCAATTAGGTTCTTTTAAACTTTGCAATCTATTATATGCTGTGAGTCTCCAGTCTAACATCCACTTAGGTTCTTTTTTAATGTTAGAGATAAACTTGATAGTATCTTCGTTTAGTCCCTTTGGAGCTCTAATACTTTCAATATCAGTTGTAAAACCGTATTTGTATTCTTTGTTAATGTTAAGATCTTGATTTTTCATTATTTTTATCTTTTGTTATATTATTAAAAAATATTTTCTTGTTTTGAAACTAGCTCGTTAAGGTTTTTATTTTCAAAGAAACCATTAATGTGTTTCTCTAAATCGTCCCAAAGATAATGTGTAATACACTTAACAGATCTTCCGTCGCATCCTTTTTTTGAATCTTTTTTACAATTAAGTGTTTTGACTTCTTCGTCTACTGCAGAAATGATACTAGAAAGTTTTATATCTTTAGCTTTCTTGTCTAGCATGTATCCGCCCCGAGGTCCTCTTACGCTCTTAACTAGATGATTATTTTTTAATTTTAAAAATAACTGCTCTAAATATGAAAGAGATATATTTTGTCTTATAGAGATTTCATTCAAGCTTACAGGTTTTATGTCTTCGTTAGATGCTAAATCAGCCATTGCCATAACTGCGTACCTACCTTTAGTGGTTAATTTCATTGGTTTTTTCCCATTTTTGTTATGTTAATTACCTTATCCCTACTAATTTAGTCAAGTATATAAAAAAATAAATTGTCTCATCTAAAACATGCTATAAGTCATTTTTTTTTGAAACTAATTATCATTACTAATTCATGAAACCTAAAAGCACTGAAATATTTATACCGGGACCAGCTGGAAGGCTTGAGGCAAAATACTATAAAAACCCTAAGTTTGGTTCTCCGGTTGCAATAGTGCTTCAACCACATCCGCAATATGGTGGGTCCATGAACAATAAAATTGTTCAAACAACTTATAATATTTTTTTAGAAAATGGTTTTTCAGTAATTAGAATTAATTTTAGAGGTGTTGGTAAAAGTGATGGTGTTTTTGATAACGGTCAAGGAGAATTGTCGGATGCGGCAGCTACTTTAGATTGGATTGAAAGAGAAAATCTAGATTATAGCCAATGCTGGGTTTCAGGATTTTCTTTTGGTGCATTAATCTGTATGCAATTAATTATGCGAAGACCTGAAGTAAATAATTTTATTGCCATATCTCCGCAGCCAAATGTCTACGATTTTTCATTTCTAGCGCCTTGTCCAACCTCAGGACAAGTTATATATAGTGATGGTGATGAGCTAGTAACTAAAGAAAGTATTGACGAATTAGACAGAAGAATAAAGAGTCAAAAAGGTATTGAAGTAATTTTTTCAAAAATTAAAGATGCAAATCATTTTTTTAAAAATAAAGAAGATGAGTTAACAAAAGAAATAGAAAAGTACATTAAAGAAAAAACTGCTCTTATTTAAATTTAATAGAATCTCCACCAATGCAAGGTTTAGACACTCCGGTTGTTTTTGGAAATGAGATAGGTTTTTTAAAAAAAGATCTGACAGCAAGGTAAGCAAAAGCTTGGGACTCAACAAAATCACCATTTACTTTATATTCATCAATATTTTTTATTAAAATATTACTTAATTTTTTTATACGTTCAAAAATATATGTATTTTTTCTGCCTCCTCCACATAAAATAATTTCTTTTGGTTTGACGGTAAAAAAATTTAAAGCATTAACTGATGTAACAGCTGTTAGTTCAGATAAAGTTGCCACTGAATCTTCTAAGCTTAAACTTCTTAGTGCGCTGAGATTAAAATCATTTACATCTAAAGATTTTGGCGGCATAGACTCATAGTACGAGTCATTTAAGTAACTGTTTAAAATATTTCGATCAACATTACCATTAAAAGCAATTATACCGTCTCTATCAAACTGATATTTATTATTAGATTTTAGTTGCAATATTTTATCTATTAAAAAATTTCCCGGACCAGAATCAAAGCTTTCTATTTCTTTAGCGTTATTAAGATAAGTGAGATTAGATATGCCACCAATATTTAAAAAAACTAAGGGCATTTTTAATTTTAATTTAATCTGTAGCAACTTATGAAATATCGGAACAAGTGGTGCTCCTTGGCCTCCATTTTTCATATCATTTTTTCTAAAATTATAAACTACATTAAGTTTAGTTAGTTTTGACAAGAGCTTTCCGTCGCCTATTTGTTTTGTTTTTTTATCTTTAAAACTGTGAAATATTGTATGTCCATGGAAACCAACTAAATCAATATCTAATTTACTTAATCCAAATTTTTCGATAATCAAATTAACAATTTTTACATGAAGAAGTGTTATTTCTTTTTCCAGACTGTTTACTTCCAAAGCATTTTTTTCTAAATCCAAGATTAAATTTATTTTTTCTTTTAGGTTTCTTATTCTAGATTTTATTCTCTCTTCATAGGGTAAAAAGTGATTCCCTATAAAATGTACTTCATTTTCACCATCTGATTTTATAATTGATGCATCTATACCATCACTCGAGGTTCCACTCATCAATCCAACGGATGTAATTAGATTTTTCATTAATAATTATTTAATTTATAACTATTATTGTGTAAAAGTAATTTTAATTCAATCTATCTATGAAAAATAACTTTATAAACGAAATTACTTTAAGAGGTTTGTTTCATCAATGTACGGATAAAGATAAACTAACTAATTTAATCAATAATAGATCGATCAAGGCTTACATAGGTTTTGATTCTACCGCTCCAAGCTTACATGTCGGAAGTTTATTGCAAATCATGTGCTTGCGCTTACTCCAAAAATATGGGCACCAGCCAATTGTTTTACTAGGTGGTGGAACAACCCTTATTGGAGACCCTTCTGGAAAAGATGCAACCAGAAGAATTTTAGATGAAAAAACTATCGATGAAAATATTAAAAAAATAAAAAAAATATTTGAAAAATTATTAGATTTTAAAGACCAAAAAACTATGCCAATTTTTGTAGATAATGCTGAATGGTTAAAGAAATTAAAGTACGTAGAGTTTTTGAGAAATATTGGAAAACACTTTACAATTAATAAAATGCTAAGTTTTGATAGTGTTAAACTTCGTCTGGAAAGAGAACAATCTCTTAGCTACATGGAGTTTAATTATATGATTTTACAAGCGTATGATTTTTATAAATTAAATAAAGAATATGATTGCGTTTTACAAATGGGTGGTTCAGACCAATGGGGTAATATTGTTAGTGGTGTAGACTTGGTTAGAAGAATGAATAAAACAGAATCTTTTGGCTTAACAACTCCTTTAATAACACTCGCTTCGGGACTCAAAATGGGAAAAACAGAAGACGGTGCAATATGGCTGGATGAAAAACTATTTTCTCCTTATGATTATTGGCAGTTCTGGCGAAATACGAATGACGCTGATGTAAAAAGATTTTTAAAATACTTTACAGAAATTGATACGGATGAATTAGAAAAAATAAGTAATGGTGTAGAAAATATTAATGACCTAAAAGTTTTATTAGCTAATGAAGCTACGAAAATTTTACACGGAGAAAAGAAAGCAAGAGAGTCTGAAAATACAGCAAAAGAAACGTTTGAAGGTAGTGGTGTTGGTCAAAATTTACCTATTATTTTAATAAAAAAATCATTTTTAAAAGATGGAATAGACGTGGTTAATTTTTTAGATGAAACTAAAATTTTAAGTTCAAAAAGCGAAATCAGAAGAGCAATTAGTGAAAATGGTATTAAAATTAACGATATTGTTTTAACGGATACAAATAAAATTATTAATTTAAATAATTTCGTAGAAAAAAACTATGTTAAAGTTTCACACGGTAAAAAAAAACATTTCAAAATTAAACTTAATTAATTATTTTTTTTCATTTTATCTAAAGCTCTAGTAATAAATCTTGGAGTCAAAGTTTTTACGGGATCAACAGTAGTTTTAACTTGTCCTGGTAGTCCTTTTATTTTAAAACTAAAGCCAAATATACCTTCACCAGTTTTTTTACCCACTAGAATATTCCCAACAACAGGTATTTTTGAAATTATACTATTTAACATTTTTGCAGGAACTAATGTCCCACTTAAACTTATTAATCCACTTTTTTTTGCAATGTAGCCGTCCATGTGTACTGAAACACTTGGTCCTAATGCTAATATTTCTTCGATAGTTGTTTCAGCACTATCTTCTTTTAAATTAATTTCCAGAGAATGGAAAGTCATCCCTTCGCCAGATAAAACATCTGCTATACCACCCAGATCTGCCAAGGTTAATAGTGTGGCAAAAGCTGGGGCCTTAAGAACTTTAAAATTTTCAATAGAGATATTCGATACTGAGCCTGTTTCATCAAATACAGAATTATAAAGAAATTTTCCACCTTTAATTCCTTCAAAAAATTTGTAATTTGACAATAGAGCTTGTGGCAAGTCTGAATAAATTTCTAATTTTTTTTTATTATTTTTATCCTTTTTCAAAGAAATATCTAGATATTTACTTTTTGAAAATTCGCTTTTAGCAGAGAGCTTTTCAAATTTACCTTTATTAATGCGTCCTATTAAAAGAAAATTATTTAAAGGTATCTTCGATTTAGTAATTAAATTATTTAATTTGATTTCAACATCTTTTGTAATATTTCTAAATAGATTTACTTGATTATCTTTTGATAGCTGTTTTAGTAAATAAGTGGCATCATATTTTTTTCCTGTTACAAAAATTTTTTCTTTAAAAGTAATTTTAAAATTATTATTTTCTCTATTTTTATTAAAAGTTAAAACATTAATATCAGAAATAAATTCTATCTCTTTCTTCTTATTGAGCTTGAGATCTTTGATGTAAATAGAGTTTTTACCCTCTGTAAAATTTATATTTTTAAAAAAAATATTGTTATTTATGAAGCTAAACTCACTTTTAATGTTGCTTCTTTTTTTATAATTAGTTTTAAAGTTAATTAGCTCTAAAAAAATATTTTCAGATAAATCAAGATCAATTAAGAATTTTGGTATTTTTTTACTTAAATCGTGTGTAACTTTAAAGGTTTTATTTTCTGATCCCCCTAAGTTATACAAGCCTTTAAATTTTAATAAATTTTTGTTTTTATTGTTTAAATTTATTTCTAAATCAGTTTTAGATATTGATATTTTATTAATTGGATTTTCAATTAGGTCGGTCTTAAAAGGATTTTTTAAAACTATTTTAGATTCTAAAATATTTCCATTCGATTTATATTCATAATCAATCAATTTAAAATTTTGATCAGTTTTTAACATAAATTCATGTAGTAAAGAGCCTTGAGCGTTTACTTTATTTTTTTCTAAGAAACTTAAGTTAAATTTTGAAAATAAATTATTTATCTCACTGTCATTAAAATTAAATTGTGAGTTAAATTTTCCTTCTATTTCAATTTCTTTTTTTTTTTTTAAACTAAGTGAGCCATTAGTTATTGTGACACCTTGGTAATTTGCATTTACTGAATTAATTAAAGTTAAATTTTTATCAGATATAAAATTAAGACTTACATCTTGGATTATTAAATTGTCAAGTATTTTGACATTAATTTTTTTTAAAGAACCGTTAACTTTGTAGTCTACAATATTTAAATCTTTATCAAGTTTAACGTCGATTAATATTTTTTCAATTCTTCCATTGTTTAAATTATTTAGTAAATAAGTTTTAAAGTTAGAAGGTTTAATCCGAACAGCTAATTTTTGGACATCTTTAGTGTTAAAGTTTTGAAACAATACGATTGCTTGGTTTATTTCATTTTTTGATTTTAAAACTGAGCTTATTTTTGAGTAGATACTTATTTCTGTTATTGGTATTTTAATATTTTGATAAACCACTTTAGGTTCTACTGTTGAGAAATGTAGTTGAATTTTTTCTAAATCGAATTTAATTTTTATTTCTTCTATGGAAAGTTGAATATTAGGATCTATTTCTTCAATTTTATTAATGACTATCTTGTTAAACTTAGATGTTTCTAGTCCAACAAAAGACAAATAGATAATAACTAATGTAATTAGTGAAAGTGTAATTAAGATAAATAAATATATAATTTTTTTTATCATGATCTAAATAGGTTTCCTTCAATAAACTGGTCAAGGTTTCCATCTAGCACATCTGTTGGATTTGTACTCTCAATTTTAGATCTCATATCTTTCACAAGCTGATATGGTTGTAGAACATATGAGCGTATTTGATGCCCCCAACCTATATCTGTTTTTGTGCTTACGTTTTTTTGCTCTTCCTGCTCTCTTTTTTGGGTTTCGTGTTCATATAATCTTGCTTTTAACATTTTATAACATGTCTCTTTATTTTTATGCTGCGATCTTTGGTTTTGACACTGTACTACAATTTTAGTTGGTAAATGCGTAATCCTAACAGCACTATCTGTAACGTTAACATGCTGTCCTCCAGCTCCACTAGATCTATAGGTGTCAATTCTTAAATCTTTTTCATCTATTTTTATATCAATCTCGTCATTTAGAGAAGGGTAAACCCAAACACTAGCAAAACTTGTGTGTCTCCTAGCACCGCTGTCAAAAGGTGATATTCTAACTAGTCTATGTACGCCTGATTCATTTTTCATTAGTCCATAGAGATGTTCTCCTGTTATTTTTAGTATTGATGATTTAATTCCAGCTTCCTCACCTTTATGTTCGCTAATAATTTCACTGCTAAATAATTTTTTATCAAACCATTTCAGATACATTCTTCTTAGCATTTCAGCCCAATCTTGGCTTTCAGTTCCACCAGCACCGGCATGAATTTCTAAATAAATATCTAAAGAGTCATTTTCTCCTGATAAAAAACAATTAATTTCATTTTTCTTGATGTTTTTATTTATTGTTTGAATATTATCTAGACAGTCTGAAATTATTTCTTTGTTAGATTCTTCTTTAGCTAAATTATAGATATCTTTAAGATTCTCTAGTTCTTTTCTTGAAGCGTCAAATAATTCAATGACTGTCTCAAAATGTTTTTTTTCTTTAACAGTTTTTTTTACTTTATTATTATCTTTCCAGAAATCTTTTTTAGCTATTATAAAATTTAAGTTGTCTAACTTTGATTTAATATTATTTGTTTCAAAGGTACCCCCTAATATTACTTAGGGCTTTTTCAGCTACATTTATTTGTTGATCTAATAATTCCATTAATAAAATTGTCTAAACTTGATTAAACTATCATAATTTAGCTCTTTATTTAAATTATTATTATTCATTTTTTCAATATCGCTTAATTTGAAAGCCTCAATTATTGAATCAGGGTTGCTAAAATTTTCTTTTTTTCCAGTGTTATAATTAATTGCCGCAAAAAATATTTCTTCTGGAGCTGGAAATGACTTAAATTCATTCTTGTACAATGCTTGTCTGACAAATTTTTTAAACACTGGCAAGGCTGCTTTAGCTCCCGTTTCGTATTTACCAAGTGTCTTTGGGGTGTCAAAACCAATATATACGCCTACTATTAGATTTGATGTCGCTCCAATAAACCAAGCATCGTAGTTGTCATTAGTTGTGCCTGTCTTACCGGCGAGAGGAACATTTAAATCTTTAAGTTTTTTTCCTGTTCCTCTTTGAATGGCTCCTTCAAGAATTGATAAAATTTGATACGCAGTTTCTTTGCTGATAACTTGTTTGTAATTATCTCTAATATTTGGAATTAAATTTTCTTTTTCTGAAAATTTATCACATCCAATACACTCTCTTTTTTCTGAATTATAAATAGTTTTACCTCTCCTGTCTTGAATCCTTTCGATAAGAACAGGATTAATTTTTTTTCCTCCATTGACAAATGTGGAGTAAGCATTTGTAATTTGTAATAAGGTTGTCTCCGCTGATCCTAACGATACCGATAACAACTCTGGTATTTCATTATAAATATCTAAATCATTTGATAATTGTAATATTTTTTTTAAACCTAAATCTTGAGCTATTCTTACGGTCATTAAGTTTCTAGAATACTCAACACCTTTCCTTAAAGTAGTTGGACCATAAAATTCTTTACCATAGTTTTCTGGTTTCCAATTTTTTAATCCAACTCCTTGTTTAGCTGTAAATGGAGCGTCTAAAATTATAGAATTTGGAGAAAAACTATTTTCTAAGGCTGCGGCATAAACAAAAGGTTTAAAAGCTGAACCTGGCTGCCTTTTCGCTTGCGTTGCTCTATTAAACTCACTTGAGCTAAAGCTAAATCCACCAGCTAGCGCTTTCACCTTACCACTAAATGGGTCTATAACTACTATAGCTCCGTTGACTTTTGGATATTGTTTTAATTCCCATTCTCCATTTATATTTTTATATACAAAAACTACATCGTTAATTTTAAATGAATCGTAGATTGTTTTATTAATTGCCCATTTTAAATTTTTAACCGCAATAACTCCTTGTTCTTTTTCATTTAAAATTTGAAAAACTATTCCCAAGTCTTTAACGTTTTTTATTTCAGCAAACTTCCAGTTTAAGCTACTATCTATTTTTTTTTCTTTTAAATTTTCTTTCCATTTTTTATAAGTTTTTGTATTTAAAATTGGCCCTCTCCAACCATGTCTTCTGTCATATGACTCTATTCCCGATCTTAAAGCGCTTAGAGCATAAAGCTGATAATTTACATCCAATGCTGATTTTATAGACAAGCCTTCTGCATAAAGTTTATCAAATCCATAATTATTTTTAATAATCCTTCTTATTTCTTCGGTATAATAATTGGCTTCTTGGAGAAGTTTAATTTTTCTTTTTTTTAGATTAATTTCTTCTAATTTATATTTTTTTAATTCACTGTCATTAATAAAATTATTTTCATTTAAATTTTGTAAAACTAAATTTCTTCTTAATTTTGCTTCCTCATAAAATCTGAATGGATTATATTTACTAGGAGCTTTTGGAAGCGCGGCTAATAAAGCAGCCTCGGAATAGTTTAACTCCTTAACAGATTTGTCAAAATACTCTAGGCTTGCTGCAGCAATACCATAAGTACCTTCGCCCAAATAAATTTGATTTAAATAAAGTTCTAAAATTTTTTTTTTACTATAAGCTTTTTCGATTCTGAACGCTAAAATAGCTTCTTTTATTTTTCTTTTTATAGAAACCTCGTTTGTTAATAAAAAATTTTTTGCCACCTGTTGCGTTATTGTAGACGCACCTTCCAACCTTTTGTTATTGATAATATTTCTAAAATTATTAATTACAGCTCTAATAATTCCTTTCGCATCTATACCTGGGTGTGAAAAAAAATTTTTATCTTCAGCAGAAAGAAAGGCATTTATAATAAGTTTTGGAACTACATCGTATGGTACAAATAATCTTTTTTCTATTGCGTATTCCGCAATAAGATCTCCATTATTTGCATATACCCTACTGGATACAGGAGGCTCATAAGTTTCTAATTTTTTATAGTCAGGTAGTCCTGAAGAGAAATACCAAAGCGCAGAAAATAATAGAAAAAATACAGTTAGAATTATAACAATAACTGTTTTGATTAGAGTGTTAAAATGACTAAACATGACTGATGGTAGGTAAAGCTTAAATTTTGGCTATCTTAAGGCGTGTTTAAAGAATCATAGTTGATGAAAAAAATCAAAAAATTTTGTATAGTATTGGTATGAATATTAAACAAAATTTATTAAATTTAATCACTAAAGGAATTCACTCAAAATGGAAAAGAAATTATATATTGATGCATCGCATCCAGACGAAACCAGAATCGTTCTTAAGTCAGATAATGGAATTGAAGAATATGAATATGAAGACAAGAACAAGCTAAACTTCAAAAATAATATTTATTTAGCCATTGTAAGTAGAGTTGAACCGTCATTACAAGCAGCTTTTATTAATTTTGGAAGAGTGAAGCATGGTTTTCTTGCTTTTAACGATATTCAATCTGATTATTATCAAATTCCTACTGAAGATAAGGAAAAACTTCAAGAAGCAGAAGAAAAAATAAGAGAAGATTTAAAAAATAAAAACTTAGATGACTTAAATGGTGAGGTTAATACCGAGAATGAATTAACAAACGGTGAAAACAAAAATTTAAATGAAAATGATGAAAATACTGAAGTCGAAAAAAGTGAAACCATAGTTGAGCCTGATGTAGAAAAAAACAAGACTAATGTAAGGGAAAAATTAAGAAATTCGTATGGTGTTAAAAGATATAAAATTCAGGAAGTAATAAAACCAGGTCAAGTTATTTTAATTCAAGTAACAAAAGATGAAAGAGGAAATAAAGGCGCTGCATTAACTACATTTATATCTCTGGCTGGTAAATATATAGTTTTAATGCCTAATACAGCTAAAGGAGGTGGTATATCTAAAAAAATTTATAATTCTGCCGATAGAACAAAAATAAGAAATATTTTAAATGAAATTGAGATTCCAAAAAATATGGGAGTTATTGTAAGAACAGCAGGAGCTAATAAAACTAAAAATGAAATTGAAAAAGATTTTAAAAATACTTTTAAAACTTGGGAGCAGATTCAAAATAAAGCTTTAGACTCTAATGCACCTTCATTAATTTATGAAGAAGGAGATATTATAAAAAGAGCTTTGAGAGATATCTACGATAATGATACTACTAATATTCATGTAGATGGTGATGAAGGCTATCAAAAAGCTAAGTCATTTATGAAAGAGCTCATTCCAAAAAATGTGAAGTTTTTGAAAAAACATAAAGGTAAAATTCCTTTATTTCATGAGGTTGGAATTGAAAAAGAGCTTAATAATATTTTTGATCCTGTTGTGAAGTTAGTGTCTGGTGGATATTTAGTGATCAATCCGACAGAAGCTTTGGTTGCAATAGATATTAACTCAGGTCAATCAATTAAAGCATCAAATATTGAAAAAACTGCCTTAAATACTAATTTGGAAGCTGCAAAGGAAATAGCAAAACAAATTAAAATTAGAGACTTGTCTGGTTTAATTGTTATTGATTTTATCGATATGATGAATTTTTTTAACAGAAGATTGGTAGAAAAAAAAATGAGAGAGGCCATAAGAAAAGATAGAGCAAGAATTCAAGTTGGTAAAATTAGCACTTTCGGATTGTTAGAAATGACAAGACAAAGACTAAGGGAGGGCTCGATCAAATGGGAAACTAATTTATCACTTGAGTCTTTTGCCCAAAAAATAGTGAAGAAATCAGAAATGTTATCATTTACAGATAAAGTAAGTATTGTAAATGTTCAAATTCCTGAAAAAGTTAAATTCTATATCGAAAAAATTTTAAAAAAAGAGATTACGTATTTTGAAGATAAATTTAAAATAAAAATTAATTTTATTGCAGGTCCCCAGCTAATTATACCTGAGTATACAATACATTTATTGAACAAAAGTAAAACAATAATTAATAAGATTGAAAATATAAATAAAATTGAAGGACTTGAAGATAAAACTCAAGTTAAAGTGAAAGAAACTAAAACTTCTAAAACAGTTAAGAAAAGCAACAAACCTCTTTCAGAAAATATAAATAAAAAAGATATTAAAAAAAACAAAAAAAAATCTCAAAAAACTCTATGGGTGAGAAGAAAAAAAAAAGCTGCCTAAATTAAACCTTTAAGAGGACTGCTGGCATCAGCGTAAAATAACCTTTTCATTCTCCCTGCAAGAAAGGAATGTCGACCGGAAACCACTGCATTCTTAAATGATTCTGCCATTAAAATTGGGTTTTTTGCTTTAGCTATTGCACTGTTAACAAGAACTCCATCACATCCTAATTCCATTGCTATAGTAGCGTCAGAGGCTGTGCCAATTCCAGCGTCAACTATGATGGGTACTTTTGCATTCTTTATTATAATAGATAGATTAATTTTATTCTGTATCCCTTGACCTGAGCCTATAGGTGAAGCTAATGGCATCACGGCAGATGCACCTATATATTCCAACTCTTTTGCGAGCAAAGGATCGTCTGAACAGTAAACTAAAACTTTAAATCCTTCTTTAACCAACACTTTTGTTGCTTTTAAAGTTTCTATCATATCGGGATATAGTGTTTTTTTATCTCCCAAAACTTCAAGTTTTACCATTTTCCAGCCACCAATTTCTCGAGCCAATCTTAATGTTCTAAGAGATTCATCTGCATTAAAGCATCCTGCGGTATTAGGGAGATATTTAATTTTTTTTGGATTTAAATAATCAGTCAGCAAAGGCTTTTTTTTATCTAAAATGTTTATTCTTCTAACGGCTACAGTAACCATATCTGCACCAGAGGCTTTGACAGCTTGGGCTGTTTCTTTAAAATTTTTATATTTACCTGTGCCAACTATTAATCTTGATTGGAGAATTTGATTAGCAATTTTAAAAATATTTTTTTTCATAAACACTAACCACCTCCAATAAAATGAACTATTTCTATTTTGTCTTTATTCTGTACATAGACTATTTTATATTTATTGCGATTTATAATTTTACCATTTAATTCTACAGCTATTTTTTTACTATCCATTTTATATTTTTTTAATAACGTAAGTATTGTATGTCTATTCTTTAGTTCTAATTTACGTCCATTTAATTGTATTCTTGCCATAATTAAGATATTTAATACTCTTACATTCAAAAAAAATGAAGCAAAAAATTATTATTATTAATGGTCCAAATCTTAATCTTTTAGGTGAGAGAGAGAAAGAGAAATATGGAACTACAACCCTCAAGCAAATTGAAAAAGATTGCAAGAACTTTGGGGGAAAAAATAACGTTCAAATTACTTTTAAGCAGTCAAATATAGAAGGTAAAATTATTGATTATATTCAAGATTCAAGAAAAAAATTTGATGGACTAATTATAAATGCAGCAGGTTATACACACACTTCTGTAGCAATTAGAGATGCTTTAATGATATTAACCATACCTATTATAGAGTTGCATATTACAAATATTTACAACAGAGAGAAATTCAGGCATAAATCTTTATTAAGTAAAGCGGCAAAGAGTGTTATTTGTGGATTTGGACCCAAAGGATACATTCTTGCATTGGAAGGATTAAAAGAGATTATCAAAAATGAAAATAGATAAAAAATTAATTAAAGAACTTGTAGATAGTCTAGATGAATTTAAATTAACTGAATTAGAATATCAAAGTGGGGATACTAAAATTAAAGTTTCTAAAGGTGCAAAAACATCTAATTTAATTAAAACAACTGAAGCTGTAGTGTCAAATAATAAAGCTGTATTAAGTGATGAGGAAGAAGGAGTTAGAATAAAATCCCCAATTATTGGCACAGCGTATATGGCACCAGAACCAGGAGCTAAACAGTTTATACAAGTCGGAGATAAGATAAAAAAAGGTCAAACTATACTTATAGTTGAGGCTATGAAAACAATGAATCACGTCCCTGCTACCAGTGACGGTACAGTAAAAAGTATACTAGTAAAAGATGGCCAACCCGTTGAGTTTGGCCAGACGTTAATTCTTTTAAAATAAAAAATGTTCAAAAAAGTTTTAATAGCTAACAGAGGAGAGATTGCTGTTAGAATAATTAGAGCCTGTAAAGAATGGGGTATAAAAACAGTAGCTGTTCACTCAGATGTTGATTCTGAATCAATGCATGTTAGGCTTGCCGATGAAAGTGTATGTATTGGCTCTCACCAACCACAAAATAGCTATTTAAATATTTCATCTTTAATGTCAGCAGTTGATTTAACTGGGGCTGAAGCAATTCATCCTGGTTATGGCTTCTTGTCTGAGAATTCAAAATTTGCAGAAATTGTTACTAAACATGGAATTAAATTCATAGGACCAAGCTCTAAACTTATTGGAGAAATGGGTGATAAGATTCAAGCAAAGAAAATAGCAAAAAAATATGGGCTACCTATTATTGAAGGTTCCGAAGGTGGAGTAAAATCTTTCGAAGAAGCTAAATCTCTTTGTAAAGAAATTGGATACCCGGTACTTATTAAGGCAGCAGCAGGTGGTGGTGGAAAAGGTATGAAAATAGTTGATGAAGAAGATAAACTTGAAAATCTATTTTTAACTGCAAAAACAGAAGCTAAGAAATACTTTGGAAACGATGAGTTGTATATTGAAAAATATTTTAAACACCCAAGACATATAGAAGTTCAAATAATGTCTGGTAAAAATAGAACAGTTCATTTAGGTGAAAGAGATTGTTCAGTTCAACGGAGACACCAAAAATTAATAGAAGAAACTCCTAGCCCAGTTTTAACTCAAGAACAGAGAAAAGATTTACTCGATAAAACAGTAAAAATGGTTGAACAAATTGGTTACGAGGGTGCTGGAACCGTTGAATATATATACGAAGACGGAAAATTTTATTTTTTAGAAATGAATACAAGAGTGCAAGTTGAACATCCTGTTACTGAGGTTCAAACAGGGATAGATATAGTCAAAGAACAACTTTGGATAGCATTCTCAGGAGAAACAGCTTTAAAACAAGATGATATAAATCCCAGGGGTCATTCTATTGAATGTAGAATAAATGCTGAAAATCCAGCTTTAGATTTTCAACCTAGTCCGGGAACTATAAGTGTTTGTCACCAACCATCGGGGTTTAGAACTAGAGTTGATGGTTCTATTTTTCAAGGTTGTAAAGTGACTCCTTACTATGACAGTTTAATAGCTAAAGTAATATGTAAAGGTAGAAATAGAACTGAAGCAATTCAAAGGACCCTAAGGTCACTAGACGAGTTTGTTTTGGAAGGTATAACTACCACAATTGATTTACATAAAAAAATTTTAAAGCACGAAAAATTTATAAATTCTGATTTTGACACTAACTGGCTTGCGAAAGAAAAATTTTATTAAACATTGTCACAACTGATTAGCCATAGATCGTAGACAGGATGATCTAGTGGGTTTAAAGTAGTACTGGACGAAAAGGTCCAACCGTTAAACACGAAAACTTGATTGCTTAAATTATCTGAAAGATCTTTAACCTGAATATAGGCTGCTTGTCCTTTTTCTGATTGAGATTCAACATTTCCACATTTTAATGCTTTAATTTCAAGTAGACCAAATTTTTTTGTTTCACCTAAAAATAAATTAACATCAGAAGTTTTTGCAGTAATTTTATCTAAAGCTACAATATTAACTTTTATTAGTTTGTTTTCTGACTCTATAATTTTTTTTTCTTTTAAATTTATATTTTTTTTTTCTGAAGGACTTATGTCCTCTGAGTCTTCGTCCTCAAAACTAGGCTTTAAATTTTCAAGATTGACCAGAGGAACAGTTGTTATTTTAACTTCAGCAAAAACAATAGTAAAAAGATTTAGTGAAAATAAAAAAATTATAAATTTAATTTTTCCAAGTGTCATATTTTTTTTTAGCACTATTTAATTTTGATATAAAATTTGGTTTGTAAGAATTATTAGTTCCTGTTTGATTCTCTAGATGTTCTTTTTGCCAGAGATATTTTTTTTTTTCACTTTTCGGGGGTTCATTGAGTGTGTGATGCATCCACAAGAACCATTCTGAGGTTATTTTTGATGCTTCTATATTATCTTTATACACTATCCATCTTTCGTCTTTTTTATTTTTATAATACTTATTACCAAAAGAATCTTTTCCAACAAATTTTCCAGAAAATAATGTTTTTAAAAATGTTCCAAGTGTTTGCTTGTGCCACCAGGTAAAAATTTGTTTTGGATTTATCATATTCTAAATTTGTACACTCTACGGGTGTATATTAATTTCTAGACACTCGTAATATTTGATGTATATGTTAAATAACATTGATTCCAGATATTTTATAATGAAAAAATTTATAGTTGAAACCTTTTATACCTGTACGTTTAAGACAGTTCATGCCCTTGATGAACTAAATGAAGTAGAGTTATCTAAAATTGATAGTAGAAAAGACGGAGAAGTTGAAGTTATTGAAGTAAAACTTAATAATAGAAAAACAAAAAAAATTGGCGATAAAAATAAATCAGAAGATAAAAAAACTAAAGAGTCTAATGACGTTTCTGAGTTGCTATCCAGCCAAGTGGTAAATACAAAAAATACTTCCGTCAATAATGTCAGTTTAAAAAATAAAGTTAAAGGTCAAGTAGAAAAAAGATTTAGAATGCCAGACAGAAGAAAAGGTTATATTCAAAAAGCCCAGATTGGTAACCATAAAGTTTACTTACATACAGGCGAGTATAACGATGGAAAAATTGGTGAAATTTTTATTGATACTAATAAAGAAGGAGAGCTAGTTAAAGCTATGATGAATAATTTTGCTATCGCAATATCTTTAGGATTACAATACGGCGTGCCTTTAGATGAGTATGTAGATGCATTTATTGATACTAAATTTGAGCCATCGGGTAATGTTGATGGCAATGACAGAATTTTAAGTGCTACTTCTATACTTGATTATGTGTTTAGAGAGCTTGCTATATCATATTTAGGTAGAGAAGAATTAGCTCACACTCCCTCTATAGCTAGTACATCAGATATAAGTGATGGCGATACTGATGATAAATTTTTAAAAATAGTAAAAAATATCACATCTAAAGGCTTCGTAAGAAGCAACTATGAAGAGAAACTTGTAGACTTAAGTGATATTAGAATTAATTTGAAAACTAAGAATTAATTTTTTTAGTTATTTTTAAATCAAGTTCTTTTAATTGTTTTTCATCTACTTCTGAGGGAGCGCCCATTAACAAATCTTGCGCATTTTGATTCAAGGGGAAAAGAGTAACTTCTCGAATATTTTTTTCGTTGGCTAGCAACATAACAATTCTATCGATACCTGGAGCTATTCCTCCATGTGGAGGAGCGCCATAGCTCAGCGCGTTTATCATACCACTGAACTTTTCATCTACTTTTGCTTTTTCATACCCTGCAATGGAAAATAATTTATACATCAATTCAGGAATATGATTTCTAATAGCTCCTGATGATAGTTCAATACCATTACAAACAATATCATATTGATAAGCTTTAATTTCTAAAGGCTTGTTAAAATTTATTTTTTCAATGTCTCCCTGGGGCATAGAAAAAGGATTATGACTAAATTGGATTTTTTTATTTAGCTCATCCATTTCAAACATTGGATAATCAACTATCCAACAAAATGCAAATTTGTTTTCATCTATAAGTTTTAAATCTCTAGCTATTTTCTCTCGTGCTAATGAGGTAATTTTTTCAACATCGTTAATTTTACCACAAGCAAAGAATATACTGTCCCCGATTTGAGCGGAGGTTAACTTCATTATTTCTTTTAAAGCTTCTTGTTTAAAAAATTTACCAACAGGTCCTTTGGCTGAAATTTCATTACCATTTTCAATAGTAAAGTAAGCAAGGCCTGATGCACCTTGTTCTTTGGCCCATTTATCTATGTTATCAAAAAAACTTCTTGGTTTATCTTTAGTACTTTTAGTTACAATACATCTAACTTTTGATCCTGAATGTACAAGTCTCTTAAAAATATCAAAAGTAACGTCCTCTCTTGTAAAAATATCTGTTAAATCATAAATCAAGAGTGGGTTTCTTAAATCTGGTTTATCCGACCCATATTTAATCATAGCTTCTTCATAAGAAATTCTGGGAAATTTTTTAAACATTAATTCTTTTGATGAAAAATTTTTAAACAAATTAATCATCAATGTTTCTACAACTTCAAATATATTTTCTTGTTCAACAAAAGACATTTCTATATCTAATTGATAAAATTCACCTGGGCTTCGATCGGCCCTAGCATCTTCATCTCTAAAACATGGTGCGATTTGAAAATATTTATCAAAACCAGATACCATAATTAATTGTTTAAATTGTTGTGGTGCCTGTGGTAATGCGTAAAATTTTCCAGGGTTTAATCTGCTAGGGACTAAAAAATCTCTAGCACCTTCGGGGCTGGAAGATGTTAGAATTGGAGTTTGAAATTCTAAGAAATCTAGTTTTGACATTTCGTTTCTTATAAATGAAATAACTTTTGATCTTAGTATAATATTTTTATGCATTTGATTCCGTCTTAGATCTAAAAATCGATATTTTAATCTTATATCTTCGGGATATTCTTGCTCGCCAAATACAGGCATGGGAAGATCTTTTGCTTCAGACAAAGTTTCAATGTTGTGGATATTGATTTCAATTTTTCCTGTTTTTAGATCTTTATTTTCAGTTCCAGATTCTCTTTTTACCACATTCCCATAAATTTTTATTACGGACTCTGGTTTAAGACTTTCTAAAGTTTTAAAATATTTATTTTCATTTTCTATAACGCACTGCGTAATACCAAAATGATCTCTCAAGTCTATAAAGAGTAAATTTCCATGATCTCGTTTCCTGTGTAACCATCCTGATAGATACACTTTTTTTCCAGAGTCTGTCTCTGTTAGTTCTGAACAATTATGGGATCTGTATTTATTCATTTATTTAATGCTTTTTTTATTAGATTAATATTAATAGATTTTCCAGTAGATAAAGAAAGGCTATCTAGTTTTTCAATTAATTCAAATATACCCTCGTAAGATCTATCGATGTTTTTTAAAATAAATTCTAAAAGTTTATTGTCTATTTTAACTTGTTTGTCAGAAAAATTTTTACTTATAATTACTTTTATCAATTCGTCTGTTGGTAAATCAATACTAATATTAACAAAAGTATTAAATCGTGATTTTAGATCATTAAGCATGACCTGAAATGACTGAATAGGTTTTAAAGAATTGATTATAATATATTGATTAGAGAGATAGCATTGATTCAAAATAGAATAAAATAATTTTTCTTCAACATTATTTTGGTATTCATCTATAATAAAACATTCTTTTGCTTTTATAAGAGGAAGAGAATCGTTGTTTACTTCTGAGGCTTTAATATAAAAAGAGCTAATTTTTTTTTTAAAAATATTAGCTAAGTGAGTTTTTCCGCAACCATTTGGGCCAAAGATGTTTATAAACTTACTTGACCAATTGGGCCAGGCCTCTATTAATTTATATGCTTCAAAATTATTTGCAGAAACATAAAAATCTTCTTCAAAATAATTAGTTTTAAATGGAAACTTAAAAATTAATTGATTCATTTTAATTAACAGTTATGCGCCATACGTTATCTATAATCTTAATATCAACCTTTTTTCCTAAAAGTTTGTCTCTTAATTTATTTATTTTTCCTTTATATTTTATTCTTACTTTTAAATAATCTTTGGTCATTTCTAGTACAGAGTAATTTTCTATTACATCTAAAGAATTCAAAACAGAACGAAGTTTCAAATAACTATTTTTTTTTCTAACATCTAAAAATAAATCTAAGAAAGAAGGTGTGTTGATATCAATTAAATTTTGACTTTTCCAAATCTGACTAATCTCTTCTTTTAAATTTATTATCGCTTTCTCGTAAGTTCTAATCTCATTTTTCGAATATATCTTTAAATTAATATTTTTATCAATTTTTTTATTTTCAATAGAAGTTTTAACATATGCTCTAAATTTTCCTTCAGAAAAATAAATAATTAAAAATGCATAATTTTTAACATCATTAAAAGAAGTTAATTTTTTTACGTCGATTAACTGTAAGTTTTCTTTATTCGAATTTATATATTGAAGATCTTCAATATTCTCCAGGGCTAAGTTATAATTAATCAATATATTATTAGTATTTTTTGATTTTTTTTCAGATTTTGTCCAATTGTTATAAAAGAAGTTTTTATTAAACATATAAACATTTTTGTCTTTGATAAAAACAGGAAGTAAAGTTATAGAAATATCTTTAACATCTGCATAAGAAACTCCTTTTAGTGAAAAGAAATTACTTATTTTTCTTTGATCGAATTTAACATTATAGGTTAGAATATTTTGATTTTTGTCTTTTTTTTCATCCTTAATAATTTGATATGCAAATACTAAATTTTCGATAGTGCTAATTTTCGTTTTATATAAATTCGTAGCATCATTCCTGAGAAGTACTTTGTTAACAAAAATAATAAAAGCTTTTTTGAAAGCAGATTGCGTTAAATTTCTTTTATCTAAATCATTGTTCCTTTTGCCGCTTACTTGAATATTGTTAACATCATAAATTGAATTATTTGAAAAAACTGTTTGAGTTTTAAATAGAAAGACTATTATACAGAATATAAAAAAAAATTTATTCATTTCAAATAATTATCATTTTATTCATGCAAAAAACAAAAAATACTTATAAAAAAAGTGGGGTTAATATTAATTTAGCTGATCGTTTTGTAGAACATATTGCAAAGATTTCAAAAAGAAATATAAAAAAAAAGAGCAAATACTTAAATAAAGATAATATTGGTGCATTCGGCTCCACTTTTGACATTAGTAAAATAAAAATTAAAGATCCATTAATTGTTTCTTGTACCGATGGAGTCGGAACTAAAATAGATTTAGCTAATCAATTTAATAAATTTGATACGATAGGAATAGATCTTGTCGCTATGTGCGTAAATGATTTAATTGTACAGGGAGCAAAGCCTCTGTTTTTCTTGGATTATATTGCTGTGGGTAAAATTAAATTTAAAAAATTGAAACAGATCCTTAATGGAATTGTTAAGGGTTGTAATATATCTGATTGTGCCCTTATTGGTGGCGAGACGGCAGAAATGCCAGGAATTTATGATAAGGATAAATTTGATTTAGCAGGTTTTTCTGTTGGAATTGTTTCAAAGAAAAAATTGTTAAACAAAAAAAATGTTGTTAGCGGGGATGTTGTATTAGCTGTGCCATCTAGTGGGGTTCATTCAAATGGCTATTCTTTGATAAGAGAAATTTTAAAAAACAAAAAGATTTCACAAAAGATAAAAGATGAACTGTTAACACCTACTAAAATTTACACTAAAGAAATTTTAAATTTAACTAAGAATAATTTACTGCACGGTGCTGCTCATATAACTGGTGGAGGATTGGTTGATAATTTAAATAGATCAATACCTTCGCATTTGTGTTTAAATTTAGACTTAGCAAAAATTAAGATTAAAAATATTTTTACTTGGATCAAATCTAACAATATTACAGATCATGAAATGCTTAAAACTTTTAATTGTGGAGTGGGATTTTGTTTAATTGTAAAAAAAGAAAATATAAATAAAATTAAAAGTAAATTTACTAAACAATATATGCCTTATGAAATTGGTTTTATCTCAAAAAATAAAATTAAAACTAAAGTAAATATTTACAATAAAATTAAATGGTAAAAAAAAATGCTTGTGTTTTTATTTCTGGCGCAGGAACTAATTTAAAAGCATTGCTAAAAAGTTCAAGGGAATATAATTTTCCCATAAATATTAATTATATTATTAGTAATACCAAACAAGCTAAAGGGTTAAAACTTGCTAAACTCTACAAAATTCCTTTTCGTGTTTTAGATTTAAATAAAACAGCAAACCTTGAATTTTTTTTTAAAGAACTGCAAAAAAAAAAGATTTCGTTAATTTGCCTTGCAGGATATATGAGAATTTTAAATAAAAATTTTATTAATAGATTTAATAAAAAAATAATAAACATTCATCCATCTCTTCTTCCAAAATACAAAGGGCTTGATACTTTTAGGAAGGTACTTAAAAATAACGAAAAATTAACAGGTTGCACAGTTCATTATGTTAATAATAGGTTAGATTCTGGAAAAATAATTTTAAAAAAAAAAATTTTTATTGAATCAAGCGATAATGAGAAAACTCTAAAAACTAAAGTACAAGCAAAAGAATATAGAGCATACTCTGAATCTATAATTAGTATATTTAGATAAATTAATCTTTAAAGAAAAAATTAATTTCTATTTTTGCGTTTTCGACAGAATCGGATCCGTGAGCAGAATTTTTATCTATAGATATACCATAAAGCTTTCTGATAGTATTTGGTTCTGCATCCTTAGGGTTTGTTGCACCCATAAGTTTTCTGTTTAAAGCTACAGCACCCTCACCCTCTAATATCATAACAAATATAGGACCAGATGATAGATAAGTACATAAATCGTTGTAAAAGGGCCTTGCTTGATGAACTTTATAGAATTCAGCCGCTTCTTCTTTGGAGATGTGTATTTTTTTACTGTTTGTGATTTTTAAATTACTTTTAATAAAAATTTTTTTAATATCTTCCGTAAGATTACGTTCTACCGCATCTGGTTTAATGATTGATAACGTTTGTTCTATATTACTCATAATTTTCTTCTATCAATTTATTTAATAATCTTACCCCAAATCCAGTTGCACCTCCCGAATTTAAAGCGCCTCCATATTTTGAAAAAGCCATACCAGCAATGTCTAAATGTGCCCATGGAGTTTTATTTAGAATAAATCTTTGTAAAAATTGAGCCGCTGTTGTTGATCCTGCTCCACCAACATAATTTATATTTTGCATATCAGCGTTTTTAGAATTCATAAGTTTATCATAATTTTTATGAAGAGGCATTCTCCATAGTTTCTCCTCAACCTTTTCACCTGCATTTAAAATTTGTTTAGATAGCTTATCATCATTTGAAAAAAGACCGGCGTACTCTGACCCCAGTGAAACTATGATTGCACCTGTTAAGGTTGCTAGATCAACTATGAATTTTGGCTTAAATTTTTTTTCAGTGAAAGTTAACGCGTCAGCTAAAACTAATCGACCTTCTGCATCTGTGTTTAATACTTCTATAGTTTTACCGCTGTAAGACTTAACAATATCACCAGGTCTTTGAGCATCTCCACTTACCATATTTTCTACAAGTCCTACAACGCCAACAGCATTAATTTTTGCTTTTCTTAATGCCAAGTTTTTCATTAAACCAACTACAGCAGCAGAGCCCGCCATATCATAGGTCATGTCTTCCATAAATTTTGCTGGTTTCAAGGAATAACCACCAGTATCAAATGTAACTCCTTTACCAACAAATGCTAAAGGCTTAGAATTATTTTTTGCTCCATTCCATTCTATTGTTACAAGATATGATCCCTTGATACTTCCCTGCCCTACGCCAAGTAAAGCGTTCATACCTAATTTTTTTAATTTTTTTTCATCATATATATTTACTTTTAAACCATCTTTTCTAAGAGAATTTAATCTTTTTGCGTATTCATCTGGATGTAAAATATTTCCTGGCTCAGAAACTAAATCTCTTGCATAAAAAGTTCCTTCTTCCAAAGCTTTAAATTTTAATTGATCTTGAGCTGAAGGTTTATTTTTACTTCCCGATACATTTATAGAAATAAGTCTTGTGTCTTTTTTTGTTTTATATTTATTGAATTCGTAAGATTTTAATTTTAATCCATGGAGAAAAAGACCTGTAAAATTTTCATGTTTACTAATTATACTGTCAGAATTTACAAAGTACTCACTGTTTTTTCCATAGTTTATGCGTTTATGAAATTCAGCGCCTAAATTTTCTATATCAAAACTCTTCAAATCTTTTTTGATAGAAATTAAAACTATCTTTTTTTTTGAATTAACTTCAAAAACAAATAAATTTTTGCTTAAATCATTAGTTTTCAACAAGTCATTTATGTAAGAAAATTCTGAATTTGAAAGATTTTTTTTTAACCCATTAATATTGAATTTTTCATCAGCAAATAGGACAAGATTAGCTGAAGATTTGCTGCTTACTTTTTTTAAATAGTTAATTTTAATCGACATAAATTTTTAAATACTCTCTAAAAGGGTCGACTGCTATATATGTCCAAAAATATAAGATTTCAATGAAAATTTATTATTGTGCACTATCATAGGTTGAGTTTTAACTTAAGTTGCATTAGTTATATATCTCAAATTTTCATGCTAAAAAACAAAATCTATAAGTACCTAACCAGTGAAATTCTTAAAAATTTCATCACTATTTTATTAACATTTACTGCAATTGCTTGGGTAGTAAGGGCAGTTAATTTTTTAGATTTGATGGTTGAAGATGGGTACGGTTCAAGTATTTATTTTAAATATACTGCGTTAAATATCACTACAATTATAACACGTTTTGTCCCGTTATCATTTCTTTTGTCTTTAGTCATTTCCATTATAAAATTTGAAAAGCAACAAGAATTGTTAATTTTGTGGACTTCGGGATTAGGTAAAATAAAAATTGCCAATGTTTTCTTGTTAATCGCTTTTTTTGTAACCTTATTTCAACTTACTTTATCATTGCTTGTTAATCCTTTTTTATTAAATAAGTCTAGATCTCTTCTAAGCGATACAGGATCATTACAAATTAACACAGTTTTAAAATCAAATGACTTTAGTGATGCCTTTAAAGGTATGACTTTTTACATCGATAAAAAAAATGCTAATAATGAGTTGCTGAATGTTTTTATTAAAGATGTGTCTGGAAATTTAAGTACTTTAGTAGAAGAAATCGGTACAAGAAAAGATTCTACAATAATTGCAAAAAGTGGTTTTGTAGCTAATAATAAATTAACTTTGTTTGATGGCACAATACAAACTTTGAACCAAAAAAAAGATATCAAAAATATTCAATTCGAAAAAACTATTTTAAGCTTAAGCAATTTATCGACAAGAACAATTAAACAAGCAAAAGTACAGGAAACTTCGAGTAATTTATTACTGTCATGTATTCTTAATCGGAATAATAATTTAAAATTAAGCAACTGTTCTAAGGATTATAAAAATGAAGCAGTTCAAACTCTCTCTAGACGTTTGGGGGCACCTCTATACATTCCGTTAATTTCTATAATAATTTCTTTTTTATTAATTTACAAAAAAGAAAAAAAATATACTTTTTTAAAAAAGTATATGCTTTTCATAATATCTCTTATGATATTAATTTTTGCTGAAATTCTTTTAAAATATACAGGTTTTTCTTTGGTCCTAGCTAGTTCTTACTTTTTTTTACCTTTAGTCATGTCTTTTCTTTTTTATATATATTTATTAAAAAAAATAATTAATGAAAAAATTATAAAATGAATAAAATTATTAATAAATATTTAGTTACAAAATTTTTAAAAATTATTTTTAATACTATTTTAATTTTTTTCTCTTTGGGGATTATGCTAAATTTATTTGAAGAAGTAGAATTTTTTAAAAATTTAGACCTATCAATTATGATGCCAATAACTTTATCTTTATCTTATGTTCCAACAATAATCTTAGAATTGCTTCCTTTCATAGTTTTTTTATCTTCAATGTTCTATTTTTCAAATTTAAGATTATCAAGGGACTTGCTAACAATAAAGGTTTTTGGTTATTCAAATATAAAGATAGTTTTAATTATATCTTTTTTCGCTTTTTTATTGGGCTTGTTCTTTTTGTTTGCTGTAAATCCAATCAATTCAAAGCTTATTCGGTATTATGAGACAGAAAAAGCTAAACACTCTAGAGATGTTGATCATTTGATCTCAGTTAATAAAAATGGGGTCTGGATCAAACAAATAGATATTAAAGGCTATAAGATTATAAATGCCGAAAAGATAGATAATGAAATTTTAGAAAATATTTCAATTTATATATTTGAAAATGATAAACTAATAAAAAGACTTGAGTCTGAGTCTGCTCTCATTGCTAATAATCCCTGGCAGCTGAAAAATGTTATACTCTATGATTTTAGAGAAAATAGTAAATTATTTTACGAAAATTATGAATTTAAAAGCGATAAAACTTTAGAGAAAATTAATTCTCTTTATAGAAATTTAAATACAATATCTTATCTAGATCTAATTTTAAATCACTCCAACTTGCATGAAAAAGGATATTCAAAAAAATTATTAAGTAGGAAAATTAATGAATTTACTTCTTTGCCTTTTTTTTTATTTTTAATGGTGGTTTTAGCTGCAATATTTACGATTGGATCTTTAAAAAATAAACAAAATTTTATTCATGTAATAGTATCTATACTAACATGTGTGGTTATTTACTACTTCAAGGATCTTTCTATTGCCCTAGGAGAAACCGAGAGAATTAGTTTAGTTTTATCTGTATGGATGCCAATAATAGTAATAAGTTTATTTTGTTCGATTGGAGTTTTACATATCAATGAAAAATAGTTTTTTATACTTTACAATTTTATTTTTTCTAATTTTTAGCTTAAAATTAAAAGCCCAAGAAATAGAAATCAATTCCTCTAAGATACAATATGATAACATTAATAAAATTACTATATTTGAAGGAAACGTAAGTTCTAGCGATGAAAAAGGTAATAAACTTTTTTCTGAATATGCGAAATACAATAAACTACAAGAAGTAATTGAAACAAGAGGTGATACAAAAATTATAACTTCTAAAGGCTATAAAGTTTTTAGTAGTGATGTGGTATTTGATAATAAAAAAAATTTAATTTACTCAAATAAAAAAACTAAAATTATAGATAGAGATGGCAATAATATATTAGTTGAAATGTTCAGTTATTCTATTCAAACGAATATTTTTTTTTCAAAAGGAAATATTGATATAGAGGATATTTACAATAATAGTTACAATTTTTCTGAAATCTATATTGATGAAAATAAAAAAAAAATTATAGGTTCAGATGTAAAAGGTTTTTTAGATCAAATTGAAGTAACACCTGACAATGATCCAAGATTTTTTGCTAATACTATGTCATTGTCTGGAAAAACCAACACATTTGAAAAGGGAATATTTACATATTGTAAAAATAAAGGTGATGAAAAATGCCCGCCATGGACCTTACAATCGAAAAAAATTAAACACGATTTAGCTAAAAAAACAATCTATTACGATGATGTTGTTTTAAAGGTTTATGATTTTCCAATTTTTTTTTTCCCAAAATTTTCACACCCAGATCCAACAGTTAAAAGAAGATCCGGTCTTTTATCTCCTTCACTAACATATAGCAGTACTTTGGGCTCTGGTTTTGGTATTCCATATTTTTTAGATATAGCAATGGATAAAGATCTTACATTAACACCAAAAATTTATCTTAATGAAAATCCACTTTTTTTAGCAGAATATAGACAAGATTTTTTTAATTCATTCCTGCAAGTGGATGCTGGTTACAGTCAAGGTTTCAAAAAACAAAAAAATAAAAAGAAAAAGAATAGACTTGATCACTTTTTTTCTAATTTACTTGTAAACTTGGTAGACGAAAATGAAAAAAAAAGTAGTATTGAAGTAAATATAGAGAAAGTTACAAACGATTCATATTTAAAAAAACATAATTTACGAACCTCTTTAACAGATAGAAACAAAACTGTGCTTGAAAATAAAATAGATTTTCTTTTTCAAAATAAAGATTTTTTCTTTGGGTTAACTCCTAGTGTTTATGAGGACACAAATAAAATTGGTAATCAGAGACATGAATATTTGTTACCTTTAACTCTAGAAAAAAACCTTATGACTAGTCAGAGATATGGCTATTTAGACCTTGGATCTAATTTAACAATAAAAAATTATGAAGAAACTTGGGCCCCTACAAAGGAGAAGATTAATAAACAAACTAATTTCTTAATTAATAATTTTAAATGGCAATCTCAAAAATGGTTAAATTCATTCGGTGTAGAGAACTATTTCGAAGGATTACTTAAGACTGTAAATTATAAAGCCGATAAATCAAATGAATATAAAAATGAAAATGACAATTCTGAGGCACATGCAGCCCTAGGTTATTTTGCAAAACTTGGTATGTACAAAGAAGATCTTATCAATAACAATTTTTATTCTTTAACACCAAAAATTCTTCTAAGATATGCCCCGGGACACATGCGTAAAGTGGAAAAAAATAAATTAGATATTGGAAACGTGTTTAGTTTAAATAAAATAGATGAGCCAGATATAGTAGAACCTGGCTTTAGTACTTCAGTGGGGTTTGAATATAAAAAAAATAAATTGGAAGATTCAAGTGTTATCGGTCCAGAAAAATTCTCTCTTGCTGTCGGGCAAGTTATTAGTGCAAAAGAAAACATGGATATTCCATCAAGCTCTTCATTGGATCAACACTTCTCTGATATTGTTGGTGAAACTAAATACAATATTAAAGACAAGGGAAACTTAATTTATAATTTTTCTATAGATCAGGGATATAATAAAATTAACAAAAATGAAGTAGGTGGAGATATTACATTTGATAAAGCAAAATTTAATCTTAGCTATTTACAGGAAAGAAATCATATTGGCAGTCAAGAATACGCTGAAACTGGTGTTGATTTTAAGCTTAACTCTTCAGAAATAAGTTTCAATACAAGAAGAAATTTTAAAACAGACTCTGCAGAATTTTACAATTTGAGTTATAAATATATTAATGACTGTTTAAAAGCAGGAGTAGCATACCGAAGAGAATTTTATACTGATAAAGATCACGAGGCAGAAAATAGACTAATGTTTACGATATCAATAATTCCATTTGGAGATATAGCTAATTCTAATTAATGAAATGAAAAAAAATAATTTAATAATTATATCTCTTTTTTTATTAATGAGTAATTTTGTTTTTACAAATTTATATTCAAAAATTAGCAATATTATTGTAGTAAAAGTTGGAGGATCTTTAATAACTTCTTTAGATGTTAAAAATGAAATACTTACAAATCTTGTAATTAATAAACAAGAAATTACGCAAGAAAATATTAATAATAATAAAAATTTCGCTATTAAAAATTTAATAAACAAATCAATAAAAATGAACGAAATTAATAGATTTGAAATTAAAGATTATAATAGTGCGGATTTAAAAAATTATCTCGAAAATATTTCCAAAAATTTAAATACGAACTCGGGTGGATTAAGAAAAATTTTTGAACAAAATGAAATCAATTATGAAATATTTGTAGGACACTATAAAACTGAATTGTTGTGGAATACTTTAATTTTTGAACTTTATAAAAATTCGACAAATATTAATATTATAGAAGTTGATACAGAAGTTGAAAAAATTAAAGGGAATAAAAGTGAAGAAGAATTAAAAAAAATTAGAGAAAAAATTTCAAACATTAAAAGAGAAGAAAAGTTAAACCTATTCTCTAGGTCTCATTTCTCAAAT
>CAJQTC010000022.1 GCA_905618885.1 uncultured Pelagibacteraceae bacterium | reverse complement strand
TATTGATATATGGGAAAAAAAAAATTTAGGTGAAAAAAATACAACTAAAACTCAAAATTTTTCTTTAGAAAAATCAAAATTAAAATCAAAAATTAATATTAACTCAAAGTCTAAAAACAAAATTGAGGTTAATAATGATAGCTCAGAAATTAGTGAAAGAGCTGTATACGGAATATTTGATCCAGATGAAAATAATTTAACCTTAGATATGTGGGTTAATTCAGAAGGGACTAGAATTAAAGACACAATAGAGAGAGTCAATAAGATTAAACTTTCTTCTTTTGCTGAAGAAATATTCATTAATACAATGTTTACGATTTCAAAACTACCGACACAAAATATGACTAATGAAGAATTTATAAATTATAAATTAGATTGGTTAATCAACAATAACAAAAGCGAACTTATAGCTAATTTTTTAAACAAAAATAAAGAGTTCCCAAATAAAAAAAAAGTTATCAAGTATTTAGTTGATGGAAATATTGCTAAAGCTAATTTAAAAGAAGCCTGTCAAAATATTACGCTTATTAGTAATGACGTAAAAAATTCATACCTGGATCAGTTTAAAGTTATTTGTTTTATTAAAAACAATAAAAAAGATGAAGCTCAACTTATTCTTGATCTGCTTAGAGAGCAAAAATTGTCCAATGATTTTTTTGATAATAAAATTAACTATCTCCTAGGTTTAAACGAAAAGATAGATCTAAAAATTGACGACAGTAATTTGTTAAATTTTTATCTATCTTCAATATCTATTCCAGATTTTGCTTACCGACCAAATAAAAAAACTAATCAAAAAATATGGAAATATTTAACAGCTGCAAATTTACTTAAGATTGATGATTTTGAAAATAAAGAACAAATTAAAGAATTGGAAAATGCAGCTAACAATAATTCTTTATCAAAGTTATATATTTTTGAAATCTATAAAAATATAAAATTTAATTTTAATGATTTTTTAAATACGGATGAAATTTATCTAACGCTTGATCCTATAAACGCGAGAGCTCTAATTTATCAAAAAGTTTTACTATCAGATAATATTGACACAAAATTAAAATACCTTTTCTTATTAAATGATTTATTTAAAAAAGATAATTTATCAAATATATTTACAGAATATCTGGATAAAGAGTTAAAAACTCTAGACTTGGAACAAATACCTAAGTCATATGAAAAACTAGTAGCTCAAAATATTATTTATGAAAATAAAAACGTTCTTGGAAAAATTAAGTATAACAATAATACTTACCACACCTCTAAAATTATGCGATTTTATACAGAAAAAAATACTTTTAAAAAAACAGTAGAAAAAGAATTTAAAACTGTTCATAAAAAAATTAAAAAAAATAAAAAATATAAAATTTCTTTAAAAGACATTGTTCTTTTTGAGACCTTACAAAGTGATGGTATTACCGTTCCTAAAGAACTAATTGATCAAGAAATTGTAAAAAATAATTTACCGCCAATAGAATTAGTAAATTTAGGAAAGAACAATGAAACAGGTCTGCTTTTGTTAAGAATAGTGGAGTTAATTGGAGAAGATGAGATCCTAGATTTAGATGCCCAAACTATTTATTTTGTTAACCATTTATTAATAAAATCAGGCATGAGAAAATTTAGTAATAAAATTTTGACCACAGCACTACCCGAAAGAAGCAAAATCTAATATATTAAACCACGATGACCATTAGAAAAATTTTAACTGAACCAGACCCTTTTTTAAGACAAAAATCTTATGATGTTCAGAAAGTTGACGACGATGTAAGAGAATTAATGAACGATATGTTAGAAACAATGTACGTGGCTCCAGGTATTGGTTTGGCAGCGATCCAAATAGGTGTTCCAAAAAGAGTAATTGTAATTGACTTATCCAAAGATGAAAAAAAAACTCCCCTATATTTTATTAATCCTAAAGTAATTGTAAAATCGAAAGATAATTCTACTTATGAAGAAGGCTGTTTATCTGTTCCAGGTCAATTTGCTGAAGTTGATAGACCTAATGAATGTCATATTAGTTATTTAGATTATGACGGTCAAAAAAAAGAGTTAAAAGCAGAAGGACTTCTAGCAACCTGTATACAGCATGAAATGGATCACCTTGAAGGAATTTTATTTATTGATTATCTTTCAAAATTGAAAAAAAATTATATTGTTAAAAAACTTTCAAAACAAAAAAAATCATTAGAAAGAATAGTAGTTTAAATTTATAGAATTGATGTCACATAAAAAAGTTATTTTTATGGGAACGCCAGAATTTTCTGTTCCAATACTAGAAACTATAGTTAAATCTCCATATAAAGTTTCTTGTGTGTACACCCAAGCATCAAAAAGATCGAATAGAGGACAAAAAATAAATAATTCACCAGTTTATGATTGTGCTAAAAATTTAAAATTAATAGTAAGAAATCCAAAAAATTTAAACACAGAAGAAGAACTTCAATTTATCAAAAAACTAAATCCAGATATAGTTGTTGTAGTAGCATACGGACAATTAATATCAAAAAAATTTCTAGAAATACCTAAGGAAGGTTTTGTAAATATACACGCATCATTATTGCCAAAATGGCGTGGAGCTGCACCAATACAAAGATCAATTATGAGCTCAGAAACTGAAACAGGTATAAGCATCATGAAAATTATAGAAGACCTAGATGCAGGACCAGTGTTAAAAAAAATCAAATTCAAAATTGATGAAACGATTACTACAGAAGAGCTTTCAAAAAATTTATCAAAAATTAGCTCCGATTCAATTGTGAAAGTATTAGATGATATTTTTAATAAAAATTTAAGATTTATTGAGCAAAATCATAAATTAGCAACATATGCTAGAAAAATTAAAAAAAAAGAAGCTGAAATAAAATGGACTGAACCAGCTAAAACAATATTAGCAAAAATTAATGGACTTAATCCAAATCCAGGAGCGTGGTTTATGTACAAAGAAACAAGATATAAAATATGGAGAGCTAAAATTATTGAAAAAATCGGTACACCGGGTACAATTCTTGATAATAACTTCATAATTTGCTGTGGCGACAAATCTTTAGAAATTATTGAAATACAAAAAGAAGGTAAAAATAAACTGCCTTTAAAAAGTTTTTTAATGGGATTTAATTTTAAGCAAGGAGATGAGCTGAAGTAATGTTTATTTATCAAATTATAATTGAATATGACGGAACAAAATTTGTAGGTTGGCAAATTCAGAAAAATGGACCATCTGTTCAAGAAGCAATTCAAAAAGCTTTAAATAAAACTCTAAAACAAAAAGTTACTCTATATGGATCAGGCAGAACAGATTCAGGCGTTCATGCACTGGCACAATCAGCTCACTTTATTAGTAAAACAAAAATAATCAATAAATTTTCTTTTTTAAATACTGTTAATTTTTTTTTAAATAAAAAAAAAATATCTATTTTAGAAATGAATTATAAACAAAAAAATTTTCATGCAAGATATAGTGCAAAAAAAAGATTTTATACATATTTCATTGTTAATCGTATGGCGCCACTTTCTTTAGATGAAAATAAAGCCTGGCATATAAAATCTCATTTAAACACTGAATTAATGAAAAAAGCAGCTAAACTTTTAGAGGGAACAAAAGATTTTTCAACTTTTCGATCTTCTTCCTGTGCTGCTGAATCTCCTATTAGATCATTGGATAAGGTGAAAATTTTAAAGCAAGGAAACAAGATAGCCATAACATTTAAATCAAAATCTTTTCTTCAACAACAAGTAAGATCAATGGTGGGATGTTTAAAGTTTGTAGCAGAAGAAAAATGGAATTTAAAAAAATTTAAATTTGTTATGGATTCCAAAAAAAGAATTAATTGTGCACCTCCGGCTCCTGCTCACGGATTGTATTTACTTAGAATAGATTATTAATTCTATTTATCTTAAGCCATACTTTTTTAATGAATTAATTGATATTGAAAAAATTGAAATTAAATTTTTAATAATATTAAAGTGATTTAATTCCTTATTTATCTTCCACATCCAATATAAGTTTCTTAATCTATTGCTTTGAAGGGAATTTTCTCTGATTTGATATTGCATAAGATAATCAGGACAGCAGTAGGCAAATTGTATTTTTTTCAATAACTGACACTTGTAATAATAGTCTTCACAAATCTTCGTGTCAGCAAATTTGGTATTACCTGCAAAATTTCTTTTAACAATCATAGAGCTAGTTGCGATTGATGTATTTTTAACAAAAGATCTAAAATTAAATTTTTTAGGTGTTTTAATATTTTTTATAATTCTATTATTACCACTAAAGGTCTCATAGTAAGTATAGGTAAAATTATAATTATTATTTTGCATAAAATCAATTTGTATTTTTAACTTATCTTTTTTCCACAAGTCATCAGAATCAATGAAAGCCAAATAATAAGAATTAGATTTTTTTATAGCTAAATTTCTAGAGAACCCTGCACCCTTATTTTTTTTTGAATAAAATATTCTTATATTTTTTACCTTTTTATACTTAAGTAAAATTTTTTTTGTTTTTGCATCAGAACAGTCATCAACAATAATGAGCTCCCAGTTTTTATAAGATTGTTGTAGTACAGACTTAATTGTAGCTATAATTGTTTTTGAGCTATTATAATTTGGTAATATTATAGATATTTTCTGCTCTTTTTTTATTTTTCTCTTGTTGAATAGTCTCACTTAAAATATTCAATTAAAATTTTATGATAAATTTTTTTTAATTTTTTCAGATCTGACAAAGAGACACACTCATCAACTTTATGCATTGTTTTATTTACCAGACCAAATTCAAGGCATGGAGAAATTCTTTTAATAAATCTTGCATCAGAAGTACCTCCTGTTGTGGAAAAAACAGTATTTACTTTTGTAATTTTTTTAATAACTTTTTTTGCCATTTGAATTGTTGTTCCAGGATTAGTTAAAAAAGAATCCCCAGAGGATTGAAATTTAATTTTGTATCTCGTTTTATTCCTTTTGCAGATTGATTTAACCACAGCATTTACCATTTTTCTTAGGCTAACAGATGTGTGAAAATTATTATATCTAATATTAAATTGTGTCTCTGCTCGCGCTGGTATCACGTTATGTGCTTTATTATTTACACGTATGCCTGTAAATTCTAAATTAGATGGTTGAAAATCTTTATTTCCTTTATCTAATGGTTTTTCTTTAAGTTTTTTACATATAGTAATCAAACTATTTATAGGATTATTTGAGAGGTGCGGATAAGCGACATGACCTTGATTGCCTAGAATTTCTAGATTGCAAGACAGACTTCCTCTTCTTCCTATTTTAATCATTTCTCCTAATTTTTTAGGATTAGTTGGTTCTCCAACAATACAAAAATCAATTTTCTCTTTTTTTTTAATTAAATAATTGACTACTTTTTTAGTACCGTTAATGGCCTGAGCTTCTTCATCGCCAGTAATTAGAAAACTTATAGATCCATTAATTTTTTTATTATTTTTTAAAAAACTACTTACTGCTGCCACAAAACAAGCAATAGAACTTTTCATGTCATTTGCTCCTCTGCCTATTAAATAGTTATTTTTTATAACCGGTTTAAAAGGATTAACAGACCAGTCTTTTATATCACCAGGTGGAACAACATCTGTATGTCCAGCGTAACATAGGTTGGGTTGTTTACTGCCTAGTCTTGCATACAGATTTTTAATGGAAGGATTTTTTTTATCTTTAAATTCTAAAATTTTACATTTAAAACCTAATTGCTTTAATTTTTTTGATAAATAATTTATCGCACCCGCATCAATTGGTGTAACACTAGGAAATCTAATTAAATCTTTTGATAACTGCAATTCATCAAAATTTTTCATTATTCCCTCAATAAATCATTAATAGAAGTTTTACTTCTAGTTTTTTCATCAACTTGTTTGATTATAACTGCACAACTTAAAAATGGAGCGTTAGGATTTTTTTTATCTGGCAATGATCCAGGGACAACCACTGAATACGGTGGTATCTTCCCATATACAATATCACCAGTTTTTCTATTTACAATTTTGGTAGATTGCCCAATGCACATTCCCATGCTAATCACAGAGCCTTCTCCGACGATTACTCCCTCAACAACTTCAGACATTGCACCAAGAAAAACATTATCTTCAATAATGGTTGGTAGTGCTTGAGCTGGTTCCAGAACTCCGCCAACACCAGAGCCTGCTGAAATATGACAATTTTTTCCTATCTGACAACAGCTACCTGCTCTTGAAAAGGTGTCCATCATTGTTCCTTCATCGATATAAGCTCCAATGTTTATGAAACAAGGCATTAAAACTGCGTTCTTTCCAACAAAAGATCCTTTTCTGACAGGTGAATTGGGAACCATTCTAAAGCCTGCCTTAACATGATCTTCTTTGGTCCATCCAGCTGTTTTACCTTTTATTAAGTGAGATTTGTCATACCAACTACTATAAGGGCCGCTTAAAGTTTCCATGTCGTAAATTCTGAAACTTAACATGATTGCTTTTTTTAAATACTGATGAGTAACCCAGTTAGCATTAATCTTTTCAGCAACTCTTACTATCCCTGAATCTAAATTATTTATAGTTTGATTGATTGCATCAATTATTTTTTTATCAGAATTTTTATTTACTTCTTCTTTTTTATCCCAAGCTTGATTTATTATTGTTTCTAATTCATTTTTGCTCATTTATTCTCCTTAAAAATTTTGACAAGTTGTCGATTTTGTAATCTATAAAACTTTCACCAGAAAATTCAGCAGCCCAAGGTTCGTCGTTTTTAATCCAAGCTGTTTTCATACCCAACTCATTAGCAGGTTTTAAATTTCTAGCTATATCTTCAATGAATATACAATATTGTGGATCTATTCCATATTTTTCGATAATTTTTTTATATGGCTTGATTGAAGGTTTTGGAAAAAAAATCAGCATCCACTATATCAAAAACACCACTAAAGAGATTCTGGATGCCAATTTTTTTTGTAACATTTGCAGCATGAGCCCTAGATCCATTAGTAAATATAAACTTTTTTCCTTGAAGATTAGTTAATTCATTTTGAAGGTCTTTATCTTCCTTTAGAAATTCTAAATCTACGTCATGCACAAAATCTAAAAATTCTTGAGCATTAATTTTATGATTTTTAATCATTCCATTAAGTGTTGTATTGTATTCATGAAAATAATTTTTTTGAATTTTCTTTGCTGCTTCCACAGTTACATTAAGCTTATCAGATATAAAAAGTGTCATTTTTTTATCCACCTGATCAAACACTTTTGTGTTACCTGAATACAAGGTATTATCAAGATCAAAGAGCCAATATTTTATTTTTTTTAGTTCTTTCATTTTCTTATAAGTGTACCTGATCCCTCATCAGAAAAAATTTCGTGTAAAATAGAATGGAGCTTTCTTCCATCAATAATAACAACACCTTTAACTCCATTTTCGATAGCATCAATTGAGTTTAAAAGCTTAGGTATCATCCCACCCTCTACTACTTTTTTATTTATCAAGTCTTTTGCTTCCACAGGTTTAATCTCATTAATTAATTTTTTATTTTTATCGTAAACACCCGCTACATCTGTCATCAGTAACAATCTTCTAGATCTCAAACTTTTTGCTATAGAAGCCGCCGCTGTGTCTGCGTTAATATTATATTTTTCCCCCTCTTTATCTGTGCCCATAGGAGAAATTATAGGTATTTGATGTTGATCTACAATATTTTGAATTTTCTCACTTAATACTTTTTTTGGTTTTCCTACAAAGCCAAGGCTTTCACTTTCTTGCTCTACTATAAAAATATTGTTTTGGCTGACGTTTAAGCCAGCAGCTTTACAATTTTTCTTTTTTAATTTTTCAATAATTTCAGAATTAAAATCTACTAGTGCTTTTTCAACTACTCCCATAGTTTGTTTGTTAGTAACTCTTAAGCCGTTAATAAATTGACTCTTAATATTTAATTTTGCCAGTTCTAATTCTATTCTAGGTCCGCCTCCATGAACAACAATTACAGTTATTCCTAACTTATAAATTATTGCTATATCTTCTATAAATTTATTAAATAAATCAGGATCTATTAAAACTTTCCCCCCGCACTTTATTACTATTTTTTCTTTTTTATACTTACTGAT
>CAJQTC010000021.1 GCA_905618885.1 uncultured Pelagibacteraceae bacterium | reverse complement strand
TAGAAAATTTTTTGTTTTTTCTAAAATATATTTTGAATTTTTAAGTTCTAGAACTGACTCACCAATAATAAAAATTGGTTTTTTGGAATTTTTTATTTTTTTATTTATCTCATTTTTTTCATCAAAAATATTTTTTATATCGTTAACATCATCGCCTAGTAAAACATAATCATAGGTTAAATCACCAGGGTTACCGATAGAGTAAACTGGTGTTTTATTTTTTATGAAGGCTTTTCTTATTCTTGCGTTGACTATTGTTGCTTCACGTCTTGGATTTGTACCAATAAGAAAGATAAGATCACTTTCTTCAATACTTTGAATAGATGAATTAAAAATATAATTCATTTTCTCTGTTGGATTGATGAAAATTTTCTTTTCTCTAAAATCAAAATTATTTGAACCTATTTTTTTTAACAAATTTTTAAATGAAAAAATTGTCTCGATAGATGCCATGTCACCTACATGGCCTGCTATTTGTTCTGGTTTAATAGATTTTATTTTATTTGATATTAGTTCTATTGCATCTTCCCAAGTAGATTTTACTAATTTATTATCTTTTTTAATATAAGGTACATCTAACCGCTGTTTTAAAAGTCCGTCGCAAGCATATCTTGTTTTGTCAGAGATCCATTCTTCATTAATTTCATTATTTAGTCTTGGTAAAACTCTTTTAACTTCCCAGCCATAAGTATCTACTCTAATATTTGACCCAACAGCATCCATTACATCTATACTTTCTGTTTTTTTTAATTCCCAAGGTCTTGCTTCAAAGGCATATGGTTTAGATGTAAGCGCTCCCACAGGACATAGATCTATAACATTTGCAGACAATTCAGATGTCATTGATTGTTCTAGATAAGTGGTGATTTCCATATTTTCTCCTCTACCAATAGCCCCTATTTCTGGCACGCCAGCAACTTCTTCCGCAAATCGTACGCATCTCGTACAGTGAATACATCTTGTCATTTGAGTCTTAATAAGAGGACCCATGTATTTATCTTTTACTGTTCTTTTGTTTTCAGAGAACCTTGATTTATCAAATCCATAAAACAAAGACTGATCTTGTAAGTCACACTCTCCCCCTTGGTCACAAACTGGGCAGTCAAGTGGGTGGTTAGCTAGTAAAAATTCCATCATTCCTTTACGTGCTTTTTTTACAAATTCTGTATTGGTTTTAATATTCATACCCTCGGCTGCTGGCATTGCACATGAGGCGATTGGTTTAGGTGATTTTTCCATTTCAACTAAACACATTCTACAATTACCTGCGATTGAAAGTTTTTCGTGATAACAAAATCTTGGAATTTCTACGTCAGCAAGCTCACAAGCCTGCAAAACTGTCATTCCTTTTTCAAATTCAATTTCTTTTCCGTTAATATTTATTTTCGGCATTTTCACTTTCTAAAAGATGTTGATCTACTAAATAAGGGTTTTTATTTTTTGTTTTAAAAAGTGGCTCACCTATACATTTTTTTTCTATTTCTTTTCTAAAATGCCTCAACAAGCCTTGCACCGGCCAAGATGCGCCCTCTCCAAAAGCGCAAATGGTATGTCCTTCAATTTGTTTGGTTACGTCATCTAACAAACTTATATCTGCATATGTTGCTTCGCCTTTCCCAGTTCTTTCTAAAATTCTCCACATCCACCCTGTTCCCTCTCTACAAGGTGTGCATTGACCACAACTTTCATGTTTATAGAATCTAGCTATTCTCGCCATACATTTAATTATATCTTGGTCTTTGTTGATAACAACTATACCTGCAGTTCCTAATCCACTTTTATTTTTTATTAGGGAATCAAAATCCATAGTAATAGTGTCACAAGTTTTTTTGGGCAATAGAGGCATTGAAGATCCACCTGGGATCACTGCTTGTAGGTTGTCCCACCCACCAATTACTCCACCTGCATGTTTTTCTATTAAATCCTTTAAAGGTACACCCATTTCCTCCTCAACATTACACGGATGATTAACGTTTCCTGAAATACAAAAAATTTTAGTACCAGTATTTTTTGGTTTACCAAGAGAAGAGAACCATTTACTACCTTTTCTCAATATTGTTGGCACGACCGCTATTGTCTCAACATTGTTAACTATTGTAGGGCAACCATATAACCCAACAAGAGCAGGAAAAGGAGGTTTAAGTCTTGGTTGACCCTTGTTGCCTTCCAGGCTTTCTAATAATGCTGTCTCCTCACCACAAATGTAAGCACCTGCTCCAAAATGAATATGAATATCAAAGTCCCATCCAGTTCCACAAGCATTTTTCCCTAAGAAATTTTTTTTGTAAGCTTGGTCTATTGCTTCTTGTAACCTGTTACCTTCATTAAAATACTCACCTCTTATATAGATATAACATATATGTGCATTAACAGCGTAGCCCGCTATTAAGCATCCTTCGATTAATTTCTGAGGTTCAAACCTAATTATGTCTCTGTCTTTGCAGGTCCCAGGCTCTGATTCATCTGCATTAATAACTAGATAATGGGGTCTTGATCCAACTTCTTTTGGAGCAAAAGACCATTTAAGACCTGTTGAAAAACCAGCCCCTCCTCTTCCTCTTAATTCTGAAGCTTTAACCTCATTTATAATCCACTCACGACCTTTTGAAATAATTTCTCTGGTATTGCTCCAGTCTTCTCTGTTTACAGCTTTGTCGATTTCCCAACCAAGAGAATTATAAAGATTTTTGAATATTTTATTTTCTTCTTTAAGCATTTTTACCACCGTTTAAAATTGGCCTATTTTTCTCAGGAGCTGAACTAGTTCTATTTCTAAAAGATTTTGACTTAATAGGCTTATCTGCAAGTAGTGAGTCTATAATTTCGATTGTATTTTTTTCATCTAAATCTTCATAATAGTTATCGTTAATTTGCATCATTGGAGCATTTACACAAGCCCCCAAGCATTCGACCTCAAGCCATGAGCATAATTTATTTTCTGACAATGTATTTTCCTCTTGAGATATTTTTTCTTTACAAATTTTTACCAACTTGTTAGCTCCTCTAATTAGACAAGGGCTTGTGGTACAAACTTGTACAAAATATTTTCCTACTGGAGCTAAATTGTACATAGTGTAAAAAGTAGCAACTTCATAAACTTTAATGTAAGGCATCTCTAGGTACTTAGCTATATACTTCAATGCTGTTAAAGGTATCCAATTCTCATTTTGTCTTTGAGCTAAATATAAAAATGGCATAACAGCACTTTTTTTTCTATTTTCAGGATATTTTTTTAATATTGTTTTAGCAGTATCTTTATTCTCTTTTGTAAATTCAAAAGATTCAGGCTGTTGGTCATGTATTTTTTTTAAACTCATCTATCAACCTCGCCAAAAACTATATCTAAAGAACCTAATACAGCTGGTACATCTGCCAACATATGGCCCCTAATTAAGTAATCCATTGCCTGTAAATGAGAAAATCCAGGAGCTCTTATTTTACAACGATAAGGTTTGTTGCTTCCATCAGATATTAAATAAACACCAAACTCACCTTTTGGTGCTTCTACCGCTGTGTAAACATTTCCCGCTGGAACTCTAAATCCTTCGGTAAATAGTTTAAAATGATGAATTAATGCTTCCATTGAATCTTTTAAATCTTGTCTGTTAGGTGGTGAAATTTTTCCATCAAGAGATTTAACTGCCCCTTTTGGTATTTTAGTTATACATTGTTTAATAATTTTTACACTTTCTCTCATTTCTTCTATTCTGCATAAATATCTATCAAAACAATCTCCATTTTTTCCAATAGGTATTTTAA
>CAJQTC010000020.1 GCA_905618885.1 uncultured Pelagibacteraceae bacterium | reverse complement strand
ATAAGAAAACTTGAAGATTTCAAAAGAGAAAATAAACTTTTTATACTTGATGTCCCTTTAAAATTTAAATCAATATTTAACTTTAATAGTTTTGAAGTTAAGAACTATATCCTTAAATGCTTTAATATTTCTCATAATCTAGCAATAGATAAAAAAATTCTAGGCTTTATAAACGCACCGATAGATAAGAAAATTTTTAATAATAAATACTTAGGTGTCACTGAATATCTGGCGAAAAAAAATCAATGTAAGAATAAAGAAGTCATGATGATTCATAACAAGAATTTATCAGTTGTTCCTTTAACTACACATATTGAAATCAAAGATATAACTAAAAAAATTAATTTTAATTTAATTAAAAAAAAAATAGTTTCTCTTAATAAGTTCTATTTAAAATTATTCAAAAAAAAACCAAAGATTGCTATTTTAGGTTTAAATCCTCACAACAGTGAAAATAGAACTCACTCAATTGAAAATAAAATTATAAAGCCTTCAATAACTAAATTGAAAAAACTAAAAATCAATATTAAAGGACCATTTCCTGCCGACACAGCATTTAGCAAACAAAATATAGCTTCCTATGATGTAATCGTTGGCATGTATCACGATCAAGTTTTAGCTCCCTTCAAAGCACTCTATGGGCACGATGCAATTAATATTACATTAGGTCTTAAATATTTGAGAATATCTCCAGACCATGGTACGGCAAAAAATATTATTGGCTTAAATAAAGCAAACCCACAAAGTCTAATTAGTGCAATCAATTTTTTGAATAAAATTAATGATTAAACCAAAAAAATCATTAGGGCAAAATTTTTTAATTGATAATAATATATTAAATAAGATTATTAAACTGGACAAGATAAGTGGTAATTCGATTGTAGAAATCGGCCCAGGCACAGGTAATTTAACTAAAAAAATTATAGAACAAAATCCAAAAAATTTAATTTTAATAGAGAAAGATAAAATATTAACAGCAAATTTGAAAAATGACTTTAAAAAAACTAATAATTTAAAAATTTTTAATGATGATGTTTTACAATTTAATTTAGAAAAAAATATAAAAAAAAATTCAATAGTTATTGGAAATCTACCTTATAATATTTCTTCACAGATATTAGTTAAGCTAATCAAATTTAAAAAATGGCCGCCTAGGTATAAAAAATTAATATTAATGTTTCAAAAAGAGGTTGCGGATAAAATATTAGCTAAACACAACACTTCTGATTATGGCAGGCTTGCTGTAATAACTGCTGCAAGATTAAAAATTACTAGTCGTTTTAACGTTTCACCTAATAGCTTTTATCCTGTGCCAAAAGTCAGATCTACAATTCTTGTATTTGAACCAATTATAAATAAAAATTTTAACTTTAAAAATATTGAAAATTTAGAAAAAATTTCTCATATTTTTTTTTCAAGAAAAAGAAAAATGATAAACAAAGCATTTAATAAATTATTCAAAGAACCCATAGCGGTTGCTAAAAAGATAAATATAGATTTGAGCTTAAGGCCAAATGAGTTAACGGAAAATGAATATTTTAAAATTACTGAATTTTTTGAAAATCAAATTTAAGAAGTGCTATTTTTTTCAGATAAAATTATTTTTTCTATTTGTGAAAAACAGTGCTCTAAATTATCATTTATAATCACATGATCGTAATCTGACCAATGATGAATATCATTATCGTAAGCTTTTAATCTTTTAGAAATAATAGCAATATTATCTTGGTTTCTTTGTACGAGCCTATTCTTTAGCTCTTTTTTGTCCGGTGGTAATAGAAATATTTTAATTAATTTAAGTTCTTTAAATTTAGATAATTGTTGCGTTCCTTGCCAATCAATATCAAATAAAATGCTGTCATTTTTTTTCAACAACTCATTAACGGAATTTCGTGAAGTTCCATAAAAGTTATCAAATATTTTTGCATATTCATAGAATTCATTATTAGAAATTTTTTCTTCAAATTCTTTATGACTTATAAAAAAATAGTCTATTTGCTCAATTTCATTTGACCTTGGTTTTCTTGTGGTATGTGAAACAGATATCTTAAAATTCGGATACTTTTGTTGTATCTTTTTTGTTAAAGTTGTCTTTCCCGCTCCCGAAGGAGAGGATAAAATTAACATCATACTGCCATTGCTGGGAGTCATATAAATTCTTTGGTAAAAAGAAATTTAATTTGTGGCTTTGCTTTCAATAAATTTAATAGCATCTCCAACAGTCAAAATCTTTTCTGCTTCACTGTCGGAAATTTCTGAACCAAACTCTTCTTCGAAGGCCATAACTAACTCAACTGTATCTAAACTATCTGCTCCTAAGTCATCGATAAAACTAGCTTCATTAGTTACCTTGTCTTCTTCAACACCTAGGTGGTCTGCTACTATTTTCTTAACTTTTGCGCTAACATCTGACATTTAAATTCCTATATTCGATTTGTGATAAAATTTCTTATTAAATCAATATTAATAATTGTCAAGCCATATACATGCCTCCGTTAACATGTATTGTTTCACCTGTTATGTAATCAGACATTTCTGACGCAAGAAATACGGCACAGTTGGCCACATCTTCGCCTTTTCCAAGTTCTCCACTAGGTATTTTAGATAAAAGTATATTTTTAAATTCATCATTAATTTTATCTGTCATCTCAGTTTTTATAAACCCTGGTGAAATACAATTAATATTTATTTTTTTTTTTGCATACTCAATTGCTAAACTTTTTGAGAAACCAATAATACCTGCTTTAGAGGCGGCATAATTGGCTTGGCCAAGATTTCCGGTGTGAGCAACAATCGACGTGATGTTTATAATTTTTCCTTGTTTCTTTTTTAACATTTTTTTTATAGTTTGTTTACACATTAAGAAAGTTGAGGTTAAGTTAATATCAATTACTTTTTTCCAATTCTCTTCGGTCAGTCTTATCGAAAGATTGTCTAAAGTAATACCAGCATTGTTTATCAAAATATCAATACCGTCTAATTCTGAGTAACAAGAATCTATAAATTCTCCTATTTGTGAATGTTGATCAAGTTTAAATGGTTTTATCTTAATATTTTTAAATTCATCTTTTAATTTATCTAGTTTAATTTCATTTGTACCTGTGGCTAAGATAGTTGAACCAAACTCGTGAAATTTTTTTACCAAACTATAACCTATGCCACCTGTTGCTCCAGTTATTAAAATTTTTTTTTCTTTAAGATTCATTCTTTAAATTTTTAATATCATTTATTGAATTAATATTAAAGGAATTACTATTAGGTAATATTCTTTTTACTAAACCTGTCAAAATTTTACCAGGTCCTATTTCTATAAAATCTTCTACCTTCTTCTTGCCCATAAAATCTATGCTTTCTCTCCATCTAACTTTGGAATAAATTTGTTGTACTAAAAATTTCTTGATATCTTCTGGTTCAATCACAGGTAAAGCTGTAACATTACTGATTATTTCAAAATCAGGTTTTTTAAAATTTACCATGTCTATTTTTTCTTTCATTTTAATTGCAGCGGGATTCATTAACGAACAGTGAAATGGTGCACTGACTGGCAAGGAAATACATTTTTTTTTATTTTTTTTTAAAATATTTTTTAATTCTTCAATTAATTCTATGTTGCCACTTACAATAATTTGGCCGTGTGCGTTATCATTGGCAACTTCACAAACACCTTCGGATTTAATCTGAGACATACAATCGTTAATTTCCACAATGTCAGAACCTAAAATTGCCAACATACCACCTTTTCCTATTGGTACCGCTTCTTGCATAAATTTACCTCTTTCAAAAAGTAAATGTAAGGAGTCCTGAAAACTTAAAGCGTTAGCACACAGTAACGAGCTATACTCTCCTAAAGAATGGCCAGCAAAATATTTAATTTTTTCTAAATTAAAATTAAATTCATTTTTTAGAATTGTAAAAATAGAATAACTTACAAGGAGGATAGATGGTTGAGTATTTTGAGTAAGCTTAAGATCACTGTCTGGTCCATTTAGTATGATTTTAGAAATTTTAAACTTTAATGTTTCATCTGCTTCAGCAAATAACTTTTTTACAGTAGGAAAATTATTGTAAAATTCAGATCCCATACCTACTATTTGAGAACCTTGGCCTGGAAACAATATAGCTTTCATTTGTATTAATGCTTTTTATAACATTATTAGTATTGAATTGACGAATTTATAATAGTATAAAACCGTTCTTTTAATTAATAAACAATTAATATTTGCAAAATGAATTTTTACGAACACACATTGATAGCTAAACAAGATTTATCTACACCTGATTTAAACAATATAGAGAAAAAATACAAAGATATTATTACTAAAACAGATGGTAAGGTTATAAAAGTTGAGAAATGGGGGCTACTGAATTTTTCTAAAAAAATTAAAGCTTATAATAAAGGATTTTATATTCATTATAAATTTGAAGCTGATAACAAAACTTTAGAAGAAATTAGAAGAAATAGTATAATTGACAACTCACTTCTTAGACATCTGACAGTAAAATATAAAAAATTAGATACCGATACAGAATATTTTAAAGAAAACAATGAAAAGAAAAAATAATAAATTTAATAAAAGACCACAAAACCCTTTAAACAAACTTAGTTTGTTTCAAAAGTCTGATTCTAGATTTTCTAAAAAATGTCCTTTGTCAGGAAAAGATGCTCCAAAAATTGATTATAAAAATATTAAATTATTAAAGAGATACGTCTCAGATACTGATAAAATTATGCCCTCAAGAATAACTTCTGTATCACAAAATAAACAAAGAAAATTAACAAGTGAAATTAAGAAGGCTAAAATTTTAGGATTGATTTAGATATGCAGATTATACTTATTGAAAACATTATGAAGCTTGGAAAAATTGGAGACCAAGTTGAGGTTAAAAATGGATTCGCTAGAAACTACTTATTAAGACAAGGCAAAGCTTTGAGAGCAAGCAAAGAAAACATTGATTTTGTAAGTAAAAAAAAAGTTGAACTAAATAAAAAAAATGACGATGCAAAAAATCAATTTAATGAAATAGCCTCAAAAATTATAAATAAAGTTTTAAAATTTAATAAAGAATCTAAAGAAAATGGTGAACTTTATGGTTCAATAAAACCTAAAGAAGTATCTAGCGCTTTTAAAACAATGCTAAAAGTAGAAATTAACCCTTCGCAAATCGATTTGAGACAAGAGATTACGCAAATTGGTAAATACAAAATTAATGTAAATCTTCACGCTGAAGTTACTGCAAGCGTCAATCTACACGTTGATAAAATAGACTCGATTTAAATTTCATTTTTCCACAGGCAGAAAAAAAAGTGTGTAACTTTTAAGTTTCTATTAATTTATGTTCTATTATTATCCATTTTATGGAAAAAGCAAAATTAACTCTTACTTCAACAATAGAAAATAAGTTACCTTCAAATATAGAAGCTGAACAATCTCTGATTGGATCCGTTTTAGTTAATAATGACATTATTGATGAAATATCAAATATAGTTAATGCTGGTAAATTTTTTGACCCAATTCATAGAAAAATTTATGAAGTTATTGAAAACTTAAACAACAAAGGGATGATAGCTAACCCTGTTACTTTAAAAAACTATTTTGAAAATGATGCTGGTTTAAGTGAGGTTGGCGGTGTTGATTATTTAGTAAAACTAACAAGGTTTTCTTCGTCTATAAAACAAGCAATTGACTATGCAAAAATAATTCACGAAATGTACGTAAAAAGAGAGTTAATTTTTATTTCTAGTGAAATTTCCGATCAAGCTAAAGATGATCAGATAGAAAAAACAGGAGAAAATATAATTGAGGGGGCTGAAAAGTCTTTGTTTGATTTAGCGGAAAGAGGAAATTTTTCACAAACTTTTTTAAAATTTAACCAAGCATTAGATCAAACTATTGAAATGGCTACTTTGGCTATGAAAAGTGATCAAGGTATTGTTGGGGTTCCAACGGGATTAACTGACTTAGATGAAAAGTTAGGTGGCCTTCACAGATCTGACCTTGTAATTATAGCTGGAAGACCTTCTATGGGAAAAACGGCTTTAGCTACCAATATTGCTTACTATGCAGCAAAAAATATGCAGGAGAACAATGAAAAGGGATCTGTTGCTTTTTTTTCTTTAGAAATGTCTTCAGAACAACTATCAACTCGAATCCTATCTGAACAAGCAAGAATTTCATCCAGTGAAATTAGAAGAGGTAAAGCTTCTGAGGAAACTTTAAATCGGTATATTGAAACTTCAAGAAATATTTATGATCTGCCTTTATACATTGATGAAACACCTGCGATCGCTATTTCTACTTTAAGTAATAGAGCAAGACGAATAAAAAGATTGTTTGGATTAAAATTGATTGTCGTCGATTATATTCAATTAATGAGAACAAATAGCAATAGAATGGATGGTAGAGTTCAAGAAATTTCAGAAATCACTCAAGGTCTAAAAGCACTTGCTAAAGAACTAAACGTTCCTGTTGTTGCGTTATCGCAGCTATCTAGGGCCGTAGAACAAAGAGATGACAAGATCCCACAATTATCAGACCTTAGAGAGTCAGGGTCAATAGAACAAGACGCAGATGTAGTTGTGTTTGTTTATAGAGAACAATATTATTTAGAAAAGAAAGAACCAAAACAAGGATCAATTGAACACGCTGAATGGCAATCTAAAATGAGTGATATTCATGGTTTAGCGAATCTCATCATTGGTAAGCATCGACACGGATCTACAGGTACCGTTCATGTAGAGTTTGAGGGAATGTTTACAAAATTCAAAGATTTACCTAAAAATTAGTACTTTAGTTATCTAAAATTTAAGATATATCTCAATTAATTGATGTTTGCTAAAATTTACAGAACACTAATTATTGATTTTTCAAAAATTTCTATAATTTTAATATGTTCTTTGCTTTCCTATTTTCTTTATTTTTCCAAAGATTTTAAATTAGATGCGTCTTCGGACTCTTTACTACTTGAGAGTGATAAAGACTTAAAATATTTAAGAGAAGTCAATGAACGATATGGATCAAAAGATTATCTCGTCTTAACATATTCACCTGTTTTAAGTTTTGCAGACGAAGAAACTATAATTAATCTTCAATTCCTTAAATCAAAAATAGAAAAGCTCAACTGGGTAGATAGAGTAATAACTATAATAGATGTCCCACTTTTAAAAAGTAGCGATGAACCTTTAATGGAGAGGTTAAAAAATTACAAAACTTTATCTTATCCTGAAATAGATAAAGAGAGAGGATTTAAAGAAATAATTAATAGCCCAATTTATAAAGATTACATTATAAGTGAAGACGGTAAAACATCTGGAATTGTGGTTTATATAAAACAAGATAAGAAACTAAATGAACTCGTTAAAACCAAAAATAATTACTTTAATTTAGAATTAGAAGGAAATTTAAACAAATCTCAAAAAAAAAAACGCGATATTTTTAACGAAGAATATGATGATTATAAAAATATTTACAACCAAAAAAACCATCAAAACATTAGTGAAATTAGAGAAGTTATAAAAAGATATGGCGTGAATGCAGAAATTTATCTAGGTGGATTGCCAATGATTACTGATGACATGATGTCATTTATCCAAAATGATATTGTTGTCTTTGGTATTGGAGTTTTTATATTTATTATTATTACTTTGTGGCTTATTTTTAAAAAAATTAAATGGGTTGTTATTCCTCTGCTTGGTTGTATTTTTTCTGTTGGAACAATGGTTGGGGTTTTAGGTTTACTCGGATGGAAAGTAACAGTGATTTCTTCAAACTTTATCGCATTAATGTTAATACTAAACATGGCCATGAATATTCATGTCACAGTAAGATTTTTACAAATAAAAAAAGAATTTGAAAATATAGGCATTAAAGAAGCTGTCTACGAAGCTGCTAGTAAAATGTTTATGCCAATCTTCTATACTACGCTAACGACAATATGTGCATTTTTATCTTTAATATTTAGCGGGATAAAACCAATCATTGATTTTGGCTGGATGATGACACTTGGCTTAATTGTTTCGATTGTTGTTACTTTCACGCTCATCCCTGCTCTACTTAATTTGTTTAGTAGTCCTGAAGATACTATTAATCAAAATGAAGGAAAATCAAAAATCACAAATGCACTTAGTAAATTTTCAAAAGGAAATACATACCTAATTTTTGGCACCTCTTTAATAATTATATTTTTGAGCATTTTTGGAATTTCAAAATTAGAAGTAGAAAATAGTTTTATCAATTATTTTGATCAAAAAACTGAAATTTACAAAGGGATGAAAAAAATTGATGATAATTTAGGAGGTACTACTCCCCTAGATATAATTTTAAAATTTCCATCAAATAATAAAGAAAAAGAAAAAGATGATGAATTTTCTGAATGGGAAGAAGACAATAAAAGTGACGCTGGTGATATAGCTAAGTATTGGTTTACAAGAAATAAAATTGATAAAATCTTAAAAGTTCATGACTATTTGGACTCTCTTCCAGAAATAGGAAAAGTTATTTCATTTGCTTCAATTATTCGGGTTGCGGAAGATTTAACAGGCAATAAGCTAGAAACATTAGAAGCAGGAGTTCTTTATAGTAAAATACCCGAAGAAATTAAGAAAGAAATTATATCTCCTTACATTTCTGTAAAAGATAATGAAGCTAGAATTAGCGTTAGGATAAAAGACTCATTAAAAGACCTGAGAAGGAATGACTTAATTAATAAAATTAATACTGAATTAAAATCTAAAGTAGGTTTATCTGAAGAAGAATATAAGCTTGCTGGAGTGTTGATTTTATTTAATAATTTATTACAAAGTCTTTTTAAATCTCAGATCTTAACTTTAGGTGTGGTAATGCTTGGGATTTCATTAATGTTTTTTATTCTTTTTAGAAATTTAACCTTGTCTTTGATTGGTGTTGTGCCAAATTTTATGGCTGCTTTTTTTATCTTAGGTATTATCGGTCTTCTTGGTATCCCGCTAGATATGATGACAATCACAATAGCTGCAATCACTATTGGTATAGCAGTAGATAATAGCATTCATTATATTTACCGATTTAAAGAAGAGTTTAAAAAAATAAAAAACTACAATGAAACAGTGGATAGATGCCACAGCACAGTTGGTGTTGCTATACTCAACACATCTATTACTATTGTTTTTGGATTTTCTATTTTAGTCTTATCAAACTTTATACCCACAATATATTTTGGTGTGTTTACAGGCATTGCAATGCTACTAGCTTTAATTTCTGTTTTAACTCTTTTACCAAAGCTCATATTGGTTTTAAGACCTTTTGGTAATGAATAGTTTTGTAGATTTTATAAAGGATGAAATTTTATTGTTTGATATATTTTTTATTCTAATCATTTTATACAATATAATAAAATGTTTTTCACAAGGTTTTTCTCTTAGCTTTCTTTCTTCTCTTAAATGGATTGTTTCTGCAATAACTACAATAATTTTTTCTCCTAGATTAAAACCTTTGGTAAGTGATTATATTGAGTCTGATTTTATAAACAATATAGGTATTGGTATTTCTGTTTTTGTCCTTACTTTGTTTATCTGTATCGTTTTAGGTAAGTCACTTGGTAGAACTATAACGTGGACTGGTCTTGGTTCGGTAGACAAATCATTTGGTATTCTTTTTGGATTATTTAAAGGTTATGTGGTTGCAGTTTGCTTTTTTTCACTGCTTAATTGGTTTTACGCATATGAAGAATGGGGTATATTAACTACAAATGCTTTTTCTTTTAATATTGTTAAAAAAGGAAGTGATTTACTTATTGAAGAATTTCCAAATTATAAAGAGATAATAAATACTAAAGAA
>CAJQTC010000019.1 GCA_905618885.1 uncultured Pelagibacteraceae bacterium | reverse complement strand
TTTCGTAATATTTATAACTAAGTTATATTAACAAATTAATAAATATGAAAGTTTTAGTTGTTCAGCAAAGAATGGGGATAGGAGATATGGTTATCTTCTTACCATACGTTCATGCTATTTCTAAAAAATTTCAATCACAAGTTTCACTTTTAGTAAAAAAGAACTCTAAAGCAGAACAGCTTTGTAAGTATGATCAACATATAAAAGAAATAATATATTTAGATAGAAATAAAAATAATACGGGAAGACATGATGGATGGATAGGTTTTTTTAATTTACTGAAAGAAATTAAAGAAAAAAAAATTGATAAAATATTTATTTTTAATGGATCGTTAAGATTTTTATTACTTGCAAAGTTATGTGGAATTAAATCTATTTTGCAATACCCCTTATTTACAAGAAAAAATAATATTGTATTAACAGCAAAAAATTTCACTGAAAAATTTACAGATAATAATATCTCAACCCAGCCTATAATTTACTTAGAAGAAGAAGTTGTAAAACAAGCAAAAGAAAAATATAATTTCAACAAAAACTTTAAACATATCTGTGTCGGTTTCTCTGCAAGTGGACCAACAAAACGTTGGCATGTTGAAAATTTTATTAAACTTGCTGCAGAGATAGACAAGAAAATACCGTGTAAGTTTTATCTTGCTGGTGGTAAAAATGATCGTGAGTTATTTTCTAAATTTTTAAATTCATCTATAGCTAACAAATGTATCTCTTTTGAAAATTTATCAATTAGGGAAACCCTACCTATTATTAAAAACTGTAATATTTATATCGGCAATGATACAGGATGGTTGCATATCTCTTCAGCTTTAAATAAAAAATGTTTGGCTTTATTTATGGATAGTCCAGTTCAGGCATATGGCACGTATTCTAAAAATATTTACCTTGTTGTTCCTGATGGAGAAACAGAAAAAACTACGACACATAACACTCTAGGTAAAGAAAAAATAATTTTTGAAAATGTTTTAAGCAAATCTTTAGAGCTGTTAAATTAATTAAAATCTTCTTTTAAGATTCTGTCCTTTGCTTCATTAACTAATTGACTAAGTCTTTCGGTATTCATATCTCTGTTCATGTCGGGGTGAATTTTTTTTTGTAATTTAGTTGCTGCTTTCATTACCTCTTCTTTTTTACATCCTTTTTTTAATCCTAAAACTTTATAAGATTCTTCAATTGTAATACTGCTTGTCTTCGTTCCAGAATTAGAACCAAAAGAAAATCGGCCAGAATTTCTCAGATATTGAATTAATCTCCATAATTGAAATATTTGGAAGGTCGAAAGTCCTTTTATCTTTAATGCACTTAAAAAAATTAGAGTTAAAGGAAGCGATAGTAAAAATTTACCCCCATATGCCAACAAAATAGCTAATACTATAGAAAAAAGTAAAATAATTTTTCTTGTACCTTGGGCTATTGCTTTACTGCTAGTTTTCACAAACCAATTTAGTATTAAGTAAACTATGGCAAAGATGATGGTTCCAACTAAAAACAAATTCATATAATAATTTCTTTCTTAATGAATATACCAAAATTACGTAAAGAACCGACTGTAAAATCTTGTCACAACATAGACTGGGAAGATGACTATTCTTGGGTTCATCAGGAAAATATTCTGGATGTTTTAAAGGATGGTTCCAAACTTCTCCCAGAAGTAAAGAAATATCTAAACGAAGAAAATGAATATACAAAAAAACAGCTTTCTAACACTAAGCCAATGCAGAAGAAGCTGTTTGATGAAATAAAAGCAAGAATAAAACTTGATGATGAGAGCTTACCGTACAAAGATAAGAATTATGAATATTGGACTAAAGTAACTAAAGAAGGAAACTATTCAAAAAAATTAAGAAGAAGAATTGGAAACGATAAAATAGAAACTTATTGGGATGGCGATGTTGAAGCTAAAGGAAAAAAATTTTTTAGTGCTGGCGATGTAGTAGTTTCCCATAATGATGAACTGCTAGCTTATTCAGTAGACGATAAAGGTAGTGAATATTTTACAATTTTCGTTAGAAAAATATCTGATAATAAAATAACTGAAGAAACTATTCCTGATACAGCTGGTGGCATAACCTGGTCTTACGACGATAAGAGTTTTTTTTATTCTAAGCTAGATAAGTTTCATAGGCCAAGACAAATTTTTATACACATACTTGGCACAAGTATAAGTGATGATAGACTTGTTTTTGAAGAAAATGATGACCGCTTTACGTGTGGAATTGGAACTAGTTCTGATCAACAATTTTATTTTATTTCAACATCTGAACATACAACTTCTGAGGTTTATTATTTTAATAAAAGAGAGGAGAAACTAGAACCCAAAATTATTTTAAAAAGAAAAGAAGGAATTGAGTATTCCCTTGATAGCTGGGGTGGATATTTTTGGATGCACACCAATCAAGATGCAAAAGATTTTAAAATTTTAAGATGTAAACACGAAGATATCAATAATTGGGAAGACTATATCCCTGCTAAAGAGGAAGTTTTAATTGGTGGATTTGTTTTATTAAATAATTGGATGGTTAGATCAGAAAGGGTAGATGCTATACCAAAATTATTTATTAGAGATTTAAAAACTAACATGGAAGAAGAACTAAAAATTTCAGATGAAGAGATTATAAGTCCGGGTATGAGTCTAATGCAAAAAGATAGAAATACAGATGTAATAAGAATTAGTTATGAATCTCCTAAAACTCCTACTCGTACTTATGAATATAACGTTGCAACAAAAGAGAAAAAACTTGTCAAAGAACTAGAAATTCCTTCTGGGTATAACAGAGATGAATATATTGTTAAACGAGTAAACTGCGTATCTCATGATGGTAGGAAGATACCTATTACTATTACATATCATAAAGACACAAAGTTAGATGGGTCTGCTAATCTTTTGCTTTATGGCTACGGAAGCTATGGACATACTATTTCCCCAAGTTTCTCAACTACTCGACTAAGCTTAATAAATAGAAATATTATCTGGGCAACTGCACACATAAGAGGTGGAATGGAAAGAGGCATGAAGTTTTGGGAAGAAGGAAAAATGCTCAATAAAAAAAATACTTTTAAAGACTATATTTCTTGTACAAAATTTTTGATTAACCAGAAGTATACAAGTAAGGGTAAGGTTATTGGATATGGAGGTAGTGCTGGAGGCTTATTAATGGGAGCTGTTGTCAATGAAGCTCCTCAATTATTTTTAGGAATGATTATGGCAGTACCTTTTGTAGATAGTTTAACGACAAATTTAGACCACTCATTACCATTAACAGCTGGGGAATTTAATGAATTTGGTAATGCAAAAGAAAATTTAGAACATTTTAAATATATTAAATCTTATTCGCCATATCATAATATTAAAAAAATGGATTATCCTCACATACTTATTACAACAAGCTTGTCGGATAACAGGGTCTTGTTTGATGAACCTACAAAATTTACAGCTAAGCTTAGAGAAGAAAAAACAGATAATAACTTATTGCTTTTTAAATGTGAAATGGATGCTGGTCATGGTGGAAAATCTGGGCGTGATGCAGCTATTGAAGATGTGGCATTTGATTATGCGTTTGCTCTAAAAATTACAGACAAATTAGATTCTTAAGATCTTAAAATTTTAAAAAGGAACTCGCGGATATTTAATATCCGCAGGTATCTAAATTTTTATTTAAACGTAAATTTTATCAGCTAATCCGTAACAAAGTATTGCGCTCATAATTGTAAAAGCTAATGGTCCATATATCGGCTCCATACCAATTTTTTTACTCACTCCAGTTTTGTCAACTTTAATTGAATAATAATTACAAAAAAGTACACATAAATTGTAAATAAAAACTATATTGAAAAAAGCCCAAGTTGCATTTAATCCTCCGGATCTCACAAATCCCACGTAAACTGACATCAGGAATACAGCAAACAGAAAAGCACCTGCGAATCTAACCGCTATCGTCCCAGATTTATCAATTCCAAATTTTTTTATAAATCTTTTTGTGCCTATAATCGTTTGATAAGCGTACATTCCTACTCCGGCAAAATGAACTAAATAAATTATTAAATAAAAAATATTATTAAATTTTTCTATCATCGTTAAACTCCTTTTATTATGATTCCATTAGCTTCTGAGTTTGCTAATCGAATTGGTTTAATAGGTTTGTATTCCTCAGAATTATACCACTCTAAAGCTTTTTCGTAAGTTGGAAATTTAATAACGACTGTTCGTGGATGCTTCCACTCACCTTCCATAATTTTGTATTCTCCACCTCTAACTAAATATTCTCCACCGAATTTTTTTATGATATCACCTATCTTATCAACATATTCTTTGTATCCTTCGGAATTTTTAATGTTTATGTTAAATATTACGTAACCAGTCATTTTATAATTGGGCTTATCTCAATATTAGAGAGTTTAATCAATTGTTTTTGTGCGCAATTGGTACATATTCTTTTACAGGCTATCCCAAAAATACTTAGCTAAATTAACTTTAGTCAAACTATAATGTGTGGCTAATCCAGTTGGGCTTGTAACATTTATGTCTCCAATTAATTGACCTTGAATAAAATCAATCCCAGCAAAATAAATGTTATGTTGTTTCAACAAAATAGCTACTTGTTTACTTATCCTCATTTCTTGTTTTGTTAATTTGCTAATTTCTGCCGCAGCACCTTTGCTCATATTAGATAGGATACTTCCTTTCTTAGGAACTCTTGCAATTGATCCCTTAACCTTACCGTTGATTACAAATACTCTTTTATCTCCTTTTGATATTTTAGGAAGAAATTTTTGAAAAATAATATGATTATGCTTTTTAATGTATCTTGTAATAATTTTACTATTAAAGCTATTTAGAAGTAATACTTCATTTCCGCTGTAACTATTTATAGGCTTAACTATTACTTTTTTATTTGTTTTGAAAAAATCTTTAATTTCTTCTAGATTTTCACTAATTAAAGTCGATGGCATGTATTTTGTTAAGCGGATTGAAAACAGCTTTTCTGGAACCTCTCTTATAGATTTAGGATGATTTATAATTTTAACTTTTTTTACTAAATGCTCTAAAATAAATGTGGTATTAATATACTGTTGATTAAAAGGTGGTTCGTTTCTTATCAATAAGACTTTTGCTTTAGACAAATCAAAATTTAATTTTTTATTTATTTTAAAAAACTTTTTAGTATTTTCAAAAAAAGTTAGGTAAAAACATTTTGCGACAACTTTTCCATCTATGAAACTTAGATTTTGTGGTTCATAATAATAAATTTGATATCCCCTCTTTTGAGCCTCTAAAGCTAAAAATAAAGTTGTGTCTGTTTCAACGTTTACTCTACTTAAGCTAGAGCCCTGAATAGCTAAAATCTTCTTTTGCATGACTAAAAAAATCTAAATTTCCCTGTTTGTTAAATTGTTCTAATAATAACTGAGCTCGGTTAGTTTTTCTATCAATGATATCCTCTATATGTTTTAGGTATATCGTCTCATTTTTTTTACTAGAGTTCATTTCATTTCTTTTATTTAGTCCCTTTTTAGCTAAATCTAAAAAAATCTTTCCCCATTCATATAATTTCTTTCCTTTTAATTCTGTCTCTAGTCCTTGTTTAGGAGATTTTAAATAAGCTTCCATAACATCTTCTTTTGACCATGACTTAACTACATCATAAGTTTCGTCTAACGCCCCATAAAGAAGTCCCGTAAAAAAAGCAGGTCCATTGCAAACACAGCCCCAATCACATGTATCTATAGATCTAACTTCGATAAATTGTTTTAATCTAACTTCCGTAAAGATAGTTGCTAGATGGGTTTCGAAATCTTTAATAGTCGCTTTAATTCCTTTCAGGGGCAAAAAGTTTCCTTCCATAAAATCTTTAAATGTTTGACCATTAGGCTTGATATATTTACCTTCGCGCATAACAAAAAGTAATGAATAGTTTATTGCATAATCTAAATATTTTTCAAAATTTAAGTTTTCAAAAGCAATTGGCATAATTCCACCTCGTGCTGTGCGCTGCCAAACTTTATTTCGATATGAAAGATATCCAGTAAATTTCTTGTCTGCAAAAGGAGAATTGGCAAACAAAGCTATAGTTAGCGGAACTAAATAGTTTCCTACTTTAAATTTTTTTTCAAAATCTTTTTCTGAAGTATAGTCGTAATTAATCTGAATACCTGATGTTTGATACATCATTTGTAGGCTTAACTCTCCATCTTTTGGCATTTCCTTAGTCATTATTTGGTACCTCTCTTTAGGATTTTGAGGAACTTCATTTAAATTATTAAACGGATCAAAACCTATAGAAGCTGTACTAATATCTAAATCTTTTGATGCCGCTTTAATTTCGTTAAAGTGAGTTGAGCTTTCACTACATACTAAGTGAATATTTTTTAATGGTGCGCCTGACAGTTCGTATTGTAAACCCGGTTCTGTTGTTATTTGTTGTTTGCCTCTTTTAAGTCCAATAACATTTACATTTTCATAAATTGGTTTCCAACCAAAAGGTTCTAAATTTATAAAAATTTTTTTAATTTGTTGGTAGTTGGCTCTTTTTTTTTCTTTTCCAGTAAACAAAAATTTTTCATGTTCTACGCCAATAAGTAATTGATCGTCTTTTTTTGCACCTTGATTAAAATAATCTACTAATTGACTTTTGGATTGAATTTCTGGCATACTTTAAAAACAGTTTTTACTGCTAAAGCCTAATACCACGTTGTTTTGATTTATTTCAAATTTTCTTTCACACTTAATTTTTAACTTTTGACTCAGATACACATAGTACCTACTTCTTGAATTGCTAAAATCAATACGATCAGGTTTGCCAAAAGAAGAAATTAATTTAGACTCATTTTTTCCAATCCATTTGCTAAGTTCTTGTTCTTCTTTATTTGTGGCTTCTTCAACTTTTGTGCTGATTGTCTGACAACCCAAAATACTTGATAAAAGTAACGTAAAGAAAAATATTTTATAGGTTTTTTTCATTTTCAACCGCCTGTAGAATATAACTTAATCTTATAAACAGATACAATACCTTTAGGTTGTAATTTTCAATTATTACCGAAGATTTCTTAGTTAATGTACGATATTTAAGGGCCAACAAGGAGATTAAAATGTTTGAAAAATATTTCGACTATAAAAAAAATAAAACGACATACAAAACTGAAGTGTTAGCTGGCACAACTACTTTTTTGACGATGGCTTACATAATGTTTTTAAATCCTTTTATATTGTCTGGCGAATTCGCTGGACCTGAAAAAGGTTTTTTTGATTTTGGCGCGGTATTTACCGCAACAATAGTAGCGACTGCAGTGGCTTGTTTCATTATGGGCTTTTACGGAAAGACATGGCCGATTGGTCTAGCACCTGGTATGGGTATCAATGCCTTTGTGGCTTTTGGAGTTGTTGGGGGAATGGGTTACACGCCTCAAGAGGCTTTAGGTGGAGTATTAGTAGCTGGTATATTATTTTTAATAATATCTTTGACACCAATTAGAGCTTGGTTAATCAACTCAATTCCTAGAAGTTTAAAGCTAGGTATTGGAGCAGGTATTGGTTTATTTTTAGCAATCATCGGATTAGAAATTATGGGAGTTGTAGCAGACCATCCTGTAACATTAGTTACAATAGGTGATATGAAAAATCCTCTGGTTCTTTTAGCCTGTCTTGCTTTTGTAAGTATGGTTGTTTTAGAAGTATTAAAAGTCAAAGGTAATATCATTATTGGAATACTAGTTTTTAGTATTATTGCTTGGGCTACGGGATTAGCTAAGTTTAATGGTGTGGTGAGCGCACCTCCATCGATGTCTTATCTATTTGATTTTGATCTTGGTGTTGCTTTTACAGCTGGAATGTCTACGGTGATTTTCACTTTATTGTTTATCGATTTTTTTGATACAACAGGTACATTGACATCTGTAGCTAACGTAGCTGGTAAAGTTGGAAAAGACGGAAAAATAAAAGACATACATAAAGCTATGATGGCTGACAGTGTTGGAACAGTTGCTGGAGCTTTAATGGGTACTACTACTGTAACTAGTTACGTTGAGTCAGCAGCAGGAGTAAAAGAAGGTGGAAGAACAGGAATGACCTCAGTAGTTATTGGAGTATTATTCTTAGCTTGTTTGTTCTTGTCTCCTCTTGCAACTAGCTTGCCTAAAGAGATTGATGGTGCTGCCTTGCTTTTTGTGTCAGTTTTATTTGTAAGAAATATTACAGATATTAAATGGGATGATATAGCTGAGTCCGCTCCTGCAGTATTAGCAATGATAGCTATGCCACTTACTTACAGTATTAGTAATGGTATTGCTTTATCTTTTATTGCATATGCATTAATTAAAATTTTTACAGGAAAATTTAGTTCTACTTCACCTGCAATATGGGTTATTGCTGCGTTGAGTGTTGCTAGTTTTTATGTTTCTTAAAGATTAAATCTTAAGGGCCGGTAAAACTGGCCCTTATTTTTTATGTTTTTTCACCAATGCTTCAATCGTTACTTCTTCATAATTTTCGAAAGGTTGTACAATCCAAGGGTTGTCTTTTAATCTATCAGCACAATAGTCAGGTTCAAAAGTAGAGTCTAATTTTTTCCAAAGCACAGCTGTTTTTATAGATTCAATATTATCTTTTATAGGAGGATATTTTTTTAACCATTCGATACTTTTATTGAGCGTAATACCTGTGTCTGAAAGGTCATCACACAAAAGCAATCTACCTCCCATATCATGAACTGTTGAGCTCATTTCTCTTGAAAAAACTAGTTCTCCTTGCTTATCTTCTACGCCTGTTCCAGAATAGGACTCCACAGCAAGATAGGCACACTTAAGTTTAAATATTCTGCTTAATACATCTATGATTGGGGCTCCACCTCTCATTATTCCTATAAGCATTGTTGGTTTAAATCCACTTTCATGAATTTTAACTGCTAATTTTTCTACTATTAGATTATATTCTTTCCAGTCTACAATAAGTTTGTTGGCCATAGAAAAAAGTAAATTATTTTAGAGGAGATGTAAATGAAAGGTTATGTAGTAACTGTTTATAAAGTTATAAAAGACGAGAATGTTCTAAAAACCTATGCTGTTAAAGCTAAAGAAGCAATTGAAAAGTATAAAGGTAAATTTTTAGTAAGAGGAGGAAAAAAAATAACTACAGAAGGCGATGAGTCTCCTAGAACTGTAGTTATTGAGTTTCCGTCTTTTACTGAAGCTGAGACGTTCTTTAATTCAAGAGAATATCAAGAAGCTCATGCTATTTTAAAAGATACGGTTGTAAGACACCATCAGATTATAGAAGGTGCTTAATATTGAATTGGCTCATCATCTATCGATCTCCAAAGATACCATGTAGCGACAGAACAGTAAGGTGTGAACTTTTTATAAAGCTTATCTAAAAATGCTTTTGGTGGGTAGTATTCCTTCTTATAGTTGTTTGATACTGCACGAAGAAGACCAATGTCTTGTAGAGGCCATATATTAGACCTATTAAAAGAAAATAGTAATATCATTTCAGCAGACCATCTTCCAATCTGTCTAAGACTTGATAAGTATTCTATTGCTTCTTCATCGTTCATTTTATTTATTAGGCTAGGTTTAAAAGTTTTGTTTATTATTTTTTTAGACAAATCTTTGATGCCCCTAACTTTTTGCCTAGTAAGTCCACAGTTTTTTAAACTAGTACTAGACAATTTATTTACCATTTTTGCTGTAATTTTGTTTTTACATTTTTTCTTAAACCTTAAGAAAACTGAATTTGCCGCAGCTACACTTATTTGTTGGCCAATAATACTTTTACATAAAGAGAAAAAAACATCGTTACGAGTAATTAGATGGCCATCTTTATAGCTGCTAATTAAATTTTTAATAACTTTATCTTTCTTAGACAAATATACTTTGGCTTTGTTCCAATAAGTTGGTGATTTTTTCATGATCTAGGAATAACAATCTCTTTTTTTAATTTTTTTTCTCTTATGAAAATTATTAAAGAACTTAATAAAACAAGTGAAGCACCGGCTAGCATTAAAGGTTTTGGAACTTCTCCCCAAATTATGAACCCAAATGTTATTGCGTAAACTAAACTTAAATATTTAATTGGTGTTACTAAAGAGGCTTCAGCCAATCTATAGCTTTGAGTTAATAACAAATTTGCAATACTTCCACATAAACCCATAATTATAAACAAAACGAAATCTTTTGTAGTCGGCATTATCCAACCGAAAGGTAAAGTACAAAGCCCTATGACCGTACAAAGAATTGTAAAATAAAAAGCTATTCTATAATTTGGCTCAGTTTTGGATAAAGCCCGAACACTTATTGCAACACCAGAAAAAAAAATACAAAATAAAATAGGTGATAAGTAGTAATAATTTAGTTCTATAAATGCAGGCTGCACTATGAGAATCATTCCTATAAAACCTAAAAAAACTGCAGACCAACGCTTGATCCCCACTTTTTCCGACAAAAATATAATCGATGCAATGGTTACAAAAATTGGCCCTCCAAAAGTAAGTGATACTACATCGGCTAAGGGCAAATGCCTCAAACCAAAGAAAATACAAACAAAAGCTATTGACCCGCAAATTGCTCTAAAAGCATGTAGACCAGGTCTTGTCGTTTTGTAAAAATTTGACCATTTATCTTTAGGTATAATTAAAAAAATAGGAATTAATCCAAAAAAAAATCTTGCAAAGAAAACTTCTCCAAATGGATAGTAATTTAGCCATTTGACGCATATATCCATGATCGCGAAGCACATAACACTTGCAACCATATATAAAACTCCAGTTTGATTTCTTGTAAGCAATTGAATATCCTTTATCTTTTTTAACACATTAAATTCATTATGCAAAAATCTTACTTAGCACTTGGGTGCTTTTGGAAACCAGAAGAAACATTTCGTCAATTAACTGGAGTTATAGAAACTGAAGTTGGCTATGCGGGTGGTGCTAGCAGTGCTACTAATTACGAAGAAGTTTGTACTGGCAACACTGGGCATACAGAAACTGTAAAAATAACGTATGATGAAAAAATTATTTCTTATGAAAAATTATTAGAAGTTTTTTTTAAAACCCATGATCCCACTCAAAAAGATATGCAATATCCTGATATGGGAACTCAATATAGGAGTGAAATATTCTATGAAAATGAACAGCAAAAAAATACAGCAGAAAATTATAAAAACTTATTTAATAAAAAATTAAATGGAAAAATTGAAACTAATATTTCAAAAATTAAAAACTACTGCAAAGCAGAGGAATACCATCAAAAATATATAATGAAGAGAAATCAATAATGTCTTTAGTGAATACTAATTGGCTAGAAAAAAATTTAAATGAAGTAAAAATCTTAGACGCAAGTTGGCATATGCCAAATACAAATAGGGATGCATATAAAGAATTTTTAAGCGAGCATATACAGAACTCGCAATTTTTTGATTTAGATAAGAATTCAGAACCTGATTCAACTTTACCCCATATGTTGCCAACTAAAGAAAAATGGCAAGAAATAATATCTAACTACGGAATCACTAATCAAGACAAGATAGTTATCTACGATAATTCTGATGTTATTAGTTCTTGTAGATGTTGGTATATGTTTGTTTATTTTGGTCATGATGTTAGTAAAGTTTTTATTTTAGATGGTGGTCTAAAGAAGTGGAAAATTGATAATAAAAAAATTACAAGCAACTTAACTTCAAATAATAAGTCTAGCTACACCACTAAAGAGATTAAAAGTTTAGTATTAACTAAATTACAAATTGATGAAAATATAAAGTTAAATGATTTTCAGGTTGTGGACGCTAGAGGGATAAAACGATTCGAAGGTACTGAGCCAGAACCACGTCCAGGTTTAAGAAGTGGTTCTATTAAAAATTCAAAAAATTTACCGTTTATTGAATGTATTAATAAAATAGATCATACATTTAAAGATAAAGATGAATTGATAAAAATTTTTGAATATGTTGGTATTAGACCTGACAGACAACAAGTGTTTACCTGTGGGTCCGGTGTTACTGCGTGCATTTTAGCTATGGCTAATAAAATTATAAATGATAAAAACCCAATCATATACGATGGATCTTGGTCAGAATATGGCCTTAAGTAAAAAATGAAAACTACGAGCAAAATTAAAACATTATTAATATTTATTTTTATTATTATTTTTTCTATAATTGCAGCTAGGCATTTTGTTGGTTTACATTTTAAAAAAAAATTTAGTGTTAGACCTCCGCCTGGAGTAATCGTTAAAACTGTAGAAAAATCTATATTTTATAAGAGCATAGAAACTTTTGGTACTGCGATAGCTCAAAACTCAAAAACTTACAGGATAAAAAAAAAGGAAATTAAAGAGAAACTTAATATTGAAGGCAGATTTGTCAAAGTGGGAGAAATTATAGCTACGTTAAAAAATGACGAACAAGTAATCGCTGAGATTGAGGGGAGACTAGGTAAAAGAGAAATAGCACAGGGTGTACTGGGTACTGATAGTCTAATTATTACATTAGATGATCTTAAAAAAATTGTTATAGACATTAAAATACCTGAAAATTTTGTTGGTATTTTAAAGCCAGGGCTTAAAGCAGAAATATCTTCAACAGCATTTGATAAAAAATTTAATGGTAATATAGGATCAGTCAGTTCACGTGTAGATCCATCTACACGTTCAATTTTAGCAAGAGTAATAGTCGATAACTCAAAATTTGAAATCATACCTGGGCAATTATTGACCGTAAAAATTATCTATGATGAAATGCAACAGATTGGCGTACCAGAAAGATCAGTTACGATACAGGGTAAAACTGCTTTTGTATATGTTGTTAATGGAGAAACTGTAACTAAAACAAATATACAAATTGGGAAAAGAAATTTTGGAAAAGTATCTGTTTTAGACGGTGTGTCTGAAGGAGATCAAATTGTTGTTGAGGGTATCTCGAAAGTTAGAGATAAAAGTAAAATAAAAATAATTAAACAAAAACAAAGATAATGTTTTTAACAGATTTATCTATTAAGAGACCTGTTGTTGCCTCAGTAATGAGCATAGTTTTAGTTATTTTTGGAATAATAACTTTTCAAGAAATTCCAACAGATGAGTTACCCGACGTCCAGCCTCCTGTTGTAACTATTCAAACAGATTATAAAGGTGCATCAGCTGAAATAATAGATACTCAAATTACTCAAAAAATAGAAGACTTTGTAGGAGGAACTCCTGGGTTGGAGACAATAGATTCTTTTAGTGAAGATGAAAGTTCAAGAATTACACTAACATTTGAAACTGGTTTGGATCTTGATAATGTAACTAATGACGTTCGTAGTTCTGTTGCGCGCGTAGTAGATAATCTGCCTGAAGGCGCAAAAGCTCCAGAAATATTTAAACAAAGTGCAGGTATGAGAACAACAATGTGGTTGTCATTTAGTTCGGAAGCGATGACAGATCTTGAATTAACAGATTATGCAGATCGTTTTTTAACTGATACATTTTCAACGGTCCCTGGAGTTGGAAGAGTTAGGCTAGGTGGTGAAAGAAAAACTTCTCTTAGAGTGTGGCTAGATCCAATAGCACTTGCAGCGAGAGATCTAACAACGCAAGAAGTCGAGCAAGCTCTTAGAAAAGAAAATGTTGAGTTTCCAGCTGGTAGAATAGAATCAAAAGATATCGATTTAACAATAAAATTAGATAAAGCCTATCAAAACCTTGAAAATTATAAAAAATTACCACTTAAAAGAGCAAAAGATGGAACTGTTATTACGTTGGAAGATGTTGCCAGAGTGGAGGTAGGCGCGGCGTCAACTAGAACAGTTTTTAAAGGAGATGGTAAACAAGTAGTAGGGATTGGCATTTATCAACAGTCAGATGCAAATACCATAGACGTGGCTAATGGAATAAAAAATAAAATTAAAGAAATAGAACGGTCGTTACCTGAAGGCACGAGTCTTGAGGTTTCATTTGATCGTAGCAGATATATAAAAGCAGCTATTTCAGAAGTATATAAAACTCTATTTGTTGCTTTAATTTTAGTTACTATAATAATTTATTTATTTTTGGGAAACATCAGGGCGCTAATTATACCAGTTATTGCATTACCTGTTTCTTTGATTTCTACTTTTCTGGCAATTTATATTTTTGATTTTTCTATTAACTTGTTTACACTAATGGCCTTGGTTCTGGCGATAGGAATCGTAGTAGATGATGCGATAGTAATGTTGGAAAACATTGTTAGAAGAATTGAGCTAGGTGAAAGCCCACTAGTTGCTGCTTATAAGGGTGCTAAGCAAGTATCATTTGCAATTATAGCAACTACAGTAGTTTTAGTAGCTGTGTTTGTTCCATTAGTTTTTATTAAAGGCATTACAGGAGTTCTTTTTACTCAGACAGCAATAACCCTGGCCTCTGCCGTTATCATATCTAGTTTTGTTGCACTTTCTCTTAGTCCTATGTTGGCCAGTAAATTCTTAAAAAAAAATATGGAAAAATCTAAAACTGTAACTAGATTTGAAAAATTTTTAAAAAATATTACTATAGCCTATAAGCAATCTTTGATTTTATGGATTAATAAAAAAAAAATAATCATTTCTTTTTTAGGTATAACGTTAGCGTTAACTATATTTTTATTTAATTTTACACATAAAGAATTAATCGCACCTGAAGATAGAGGAGCTTTTTTTGTAATTATAAAAGCACCTCAGGGTTCTGGATTTAATTTCACAAAATCTAAAACAGAAGAAATTGAAGCAATGTTACTGCCTGAATTAGGTAAAGGCGAATATAGAAAATTGATTATGAGAGTTCCAGGTTTTGGTAAATCATCAAAACAAGTTAATAGTGGTTTTATTATTGTCCTTCTAGAAGATTGGTCAAAAAGAAAACGACATGGTGTAAAAATATTAAGAGAATCTTTTGCCAAAATAGGTCGTGTACCTGGTGTCCTTGCGTTTTCTGTTATGCCTCAAGGTATCAGAACAGGTGGAGTTGAAAGTCCCGTTCAATTTGTAGTGCTTGGAAACACCTATGAACAGTTAATAGAATGGAAAAAAATAATCAAAAGAGAGGCAAGGAAAAATCCTGGGCTATCTTCAATTCAAGATGATTTTGACCTTAATAAACCGCAACTAAATGTTCAAATTAATCAGAAAAAAGCTGCAGATTTAGGTGTTTCTACAGAAGATATAGGGAGAACAATAGAAACTATTTTTGGTTCCAAAACTGTTACAAAATTTACTCAAGATGGGAAGGAATATTCTATTATTCTGCAGGGGGACATTAAAGATAGGCAGGAACCAGGAAGTATAAGTAAAGTATTTGTAAGATCGAAAAATAATGGAAAATTAATATCAGTTTCTAATTTAGTTGAGTATAGCGAAGAGGGTCAGTCACCATTCTTAGCAAGATACAATAGACAAAAAGCTGTAACTATCTCTGCAAGATTAGTTGGTGACTATTCATTGGACGAAGCACTGAAATTTTTAGTGGGTGTTGTAGAAAAAAATACACCACAGGCTAAAATTGCTTACAAAGGTGAGAGTGAAGAATATAAAAAAACAAATAATGAACTTTATGTAATTTTTGCTCTAGCTTTGATAACTGCTTATTTAGCTATGTGTGCTCAATTTGAAAGCTGGAGACATCCTCTCACAATTATGCTTACTGTGCCTCTAGCAATACTTGGTGGTCTATTAGGACTGCTGGTTGTTGGTTCTTCCTTAAATGTCTATAGCCAAATTGCCCTGATTATTTTAATTGGTTTAGCAGCAAAAAATGGAATTTTAATTGTAGAGTTTACTAATCAATTAAGAAAGGAGGGTAAAAAATTAGAAGAGGCGATAGTTGAAGCTTCAACAATTAGACTTAGACCAATTTTAATGACAAGCCTATCGACTATCTTTGGCGTAATTCCATTAATAGTTGGTACTGGACCTGGTGCTGCAAGCAGACTAACAGTTGGCATAACTATTTTTGGCGGTATGTTATTTTCAACTTTTTTCACTCTTTATGTGATTCCAACAATTTATTCTATTATTGGTAAGAATGAAAAAAATATTGATGCTGTAGAAGTTGAATTAAATAAACAACTTAAAAAATAAAATACTTATTTTTATTTAAATTTTTCTGACATCTTGTTAGTTGCTTTCTGTAATTATCCGCAAGATCTCTAACGGATGAAGCATAAATAATTGCTTTCTTATCTTTTTTATAATTCTTATAATCACCCCAGCCTTTATAATAAGCAAGGTATTGTCTATAAGCATCTTTCTTAGATATCTTTAATATTTTTGAAGTTTTATTAATATACCACCCTATAAAATCAACTGAGTCTTTAAACCTTGCACGTGTAGCGAACTTATTATTGGTTTCTCTTTTATACTGCTCCCAAGTTCCAACTACAGCTTGTGAATAACCAAAGGAGCTAGATGGTCTTTTGAATGGTATTACTTTAAATAATTTTTTTCTTGGTGGTTTTGCAAGCCAATTAAAATCACTCTCTTTCTTAACAAAAGCAAGCTGTATATGAATTGGTGCACCCCACTTTTTATAAGATGTTTTTGTGTGTTTATACCAGAGATATCTTTCCTCGAAGATAGCACAACTATTCTTGGTATTTTTGGGTATTGAAGAGCAAGATGTAAATATAAAAAAGAATATTAGATAAAATTGACATTTTTTAAAATGAATCACTTCCTATTTGTATAAGAATTTAATTCAGTTTTCGCCATCTTTCTGGCTTTAAAAAAGTTCCAGACCACAAACCAAGTTTATTTTTTTTTGCAAATTCTTCATCTAAAATGTAGTCTTTGGAATAACGCCTGTATGCAACGGCATATCCATTTTTAACCATCCATTTGTTTAGGTTCTTCTGATCAACAAAACAAACGCCAATAGATCTATTGTATCTATCTTTGTTTTTTTGAGTCAAACATTTGACTACATTTTTATTAATTTTCTTAATTAACGCCTCAGTTGCTAATCTTCCACAATTGTATTTTTTTTCATTCTTAGTACAATTTTGTTTTTTCTCTGGTGCATCAATACCATGCAACCTTATTTTGTTATTTAAAATTTTAATAGTATCACCGTCGGAAACAACTGCAAAACCAGAAATCTCATTAGCGATTATTTTTGTGCTTAAATTCAACAAAACGACTAATACAAATATTAGTAGTTTCATAAGGTAAATTTTTTTATTAATTTAGATAAAAAAAATATAATTAAAATACCCATGCTATTAGATAGAAGGTCATTTAGCTCAAAGGCTCTATTAGGTATAAAAAAATGAAGTAATTCTAAAAAGATTGCAAGTATAAATAAAAATAAAAAACTGTTAATAAATTTTTTTTTACTTAATCTATAAATTAATCCTAAAAAAGTTAAATAAAAAAAATAGAAAAAATGATTTATTGATGTGCCTATTGGATTACTAATAAGATTAGGTTGTTTGTTCATTTCTCCGTATAGAAAATAACCAATTATGCTTCCAGGAAATAAATAAATAATTAATAAAACAACTAGAGATAAATAATACAAATATATAATTAATTTTAAAATATTATTTTTCATTGTTATTCAAATATAGTACATGCTATTTAATAATAAAGTATTATGAGTAAATTAATTTTAACCAGACATGGCCAAAGCATTTGGAACGCCGAAAACAGATTTACTGGATGGGTAGATGTTGGTTTATCAGAACAGGGCATTCTAGAAGCTAGGAATTCAGGAAAATTAATTAAAAATCTTAATATAAATATAGATATATCCTACACATCATTTTTAAAAAGAGCCATTAAAACTCTAACAGTTATACTTGAAGAAAATAATTTAGAACTAGACTTAAATACCTCTTGGGAAATTAATGAAAGACATTATGGTTCATTAACTGGATTAAACAAAGAAGAGACTAAAAAACAAATTGGTGAAGAACTGTTTAAAAAATATCGAAGGTCTTGGGATGTATCTCCACCACCAATGTCTGAAAATGACAAAAACCAATCTTTACTTAGTCCTTTAAACACTCGCATACCTCAAGGCTTGATACCTTTAACGGAGTCACTAAAAGATACATACAATAGAGTAATTCCTTTCTTTGAAAGTAAAATTAAACCTGACTTACAAAAAAATAAAAATATAATAATCACCGCACATGGGAATTCTTTGAGGGCTCTTTGTAAAAAATTATTTAACATATCAGATCAAAAAATTAATGAATTAGAAATACCAACAGGAAATCCACTAATTATTGAATTCGATCAAATCTTAGATATAAAAGATATTCAGTACTTAGATAAATCTAGAGAAAAAACAATTATTACTAATCAGTAAATTTTAATTTATTTAGCTCTTCGTAAACTTTAATGTTGTTTACATGAAAAAAAATTTGATTACTTTCTTGTCCTAACAATTTTTTTTTTTCAATCATATGGTTCCAGACTTCATTCATTGAAAAAACATTTTTTTTTATACCATCAAAAATAGATCTATTAATAATCTGTGCGCCTGTAAATATGTATTGATTGTTTAAACCTCTTATAATGTGATTATTTTCTATAAAATTAAAATCACCTTTGAAAGATTTATCGTGACTATTATTTTTATTAACTAGTAACAAAGTAGGTTTATTGTTTTCTAAATAAGAGTTTTCAAGAATTTTTAGTTCTTCGTAGTAATCTTTATTCCAGATTGTATCCGGATTTAAAACAAAAAAAGGTTTGTTTTCAAATTTTTTAGTAGCATTCAAAATACCACCTCCTGTATCTAACAATTCTTTTTCTTTTGAAAGGTTAATAGAAATTCCGTAATTCTTATTCTTAAGAAAATTATCAATTTCTTCAGATAAATGATACGTGTTTATAACTAGTTCATCAATACCCATTTTTGAAAGTAACTCGATTGATCTTTCTAAAAGATTTTTTGGACCAACCTTTATTAACGGTTTTGGTATTGTTTCAGTTAATGGTCGCATTCGTTTGCCAAGACCAGCTGCGAGAATCATGGCTTTTTTAATTTTCATTAAAATTTATTTTTTTTCTGTTTTTCCTATTAATAGCTTTATTTAATAAATACCTCAAATTAATGAAAATTGGATTCTTAAGTCTTAACTCTAATAATCTCCAAATATATGGTAAATATTTTAGGTAGACTGATTTGTGGTCTCTTTTACAAAGTCTAACAAAGATCCCCAATATTTTTAAATTCCTTTGTACTGATAAAATATCAAAATCATTTTTTGCCAAAAATTTTTCTTTATTATTTTTAATTTTTGTTGTTTTAGAAAGGTAGTAATTAAAAAGTAAAGATTTTAGTTCTTTCGAAATTTTAATTCTAACATCATCAATAAGTGATGCTACATCGTAAAGTAAATTTCCATTCATGGCATCTTGTGAGTCAATTAAACCAAACCTATTATTTTTGACCATTATATTAGAAGCGTGAAAGTCCCTGTGTACAAAACACATTTCCTGGTAGTGAAGTTTTTTATAAAGAATATTTAATTCCTTTTTTATTATATTTTTATTTTTTTTAAATTCTTTTTTTTTCCCATTATTTTTTAAATACCAATCAAAAAATAAATCAGATTCTTTATGCAATTCGGAGAGATTGTGTTTGTTGATTATAATTTTATTATTTTTAAATTTAATACTCTTCTTAAATTTTATTTTTTGTAATTTAATGATTAATTTTATTAGTTTTTTATAATCGTTAAATTTGTTTTTTTTATTTTTTACATGTTCTAAGAAAGAATGATCTCCTAGATTTTCTATCTCCATCATGTTGTTAGAAAAATACTCTTTAATTAGTTTTGGAGCATTAATTTTATTTTTAATTAACAGTTCGTTTACTGCTGCATAAATAATTAGATTTCTAAATTTATCTTTATTTGCTTTTACTAATATTGTTGATCCAAATTTTTTTTCTATTTTGTAAAATTCACGAAAAGAAGCATCACCTGAAATTTTTTTTATTTTATATTGCATTAAATCCCTTCCAATTTCCAAATCCTTTAAAATATATTTTTCTCACATTTTGTTCTCTCTCATGAGAAATGTAAACTTCAAGTCTGTCATCTGGTTTGACTTTAATTATTTCGGCCCATTCTATAACTTTTATACTTTTCGAGCTTTGATTAAAAATTCCAAGTTGTTGAACATCTTTTTCAGTTTTTAATCTATATAGATCGTAATGCATGATTTTTAATTCACTAATTTCATATTCATATACAATATTAAAAGTTGGACTTAATACTTCTGTCTCAACTTGTTTGTTTTGATTTTGAAGATTGTTTATTAAGGCTCTTGTTAGTGTAGTTTTACCAGTTCCTATTTCTCCAAATAACAAGATGCAGTCTTCTTTGTTAATTTTTTTAATAATATTTAATGTAACTTGATTTAATTGATCTAAAGATTTTATGATCATTAGCTACTAAGTTAGTAGCGGTAAGTATCTGGTTTAAATGGTCCGGATGGTTTAACGCTAATGTAATCAGCTTGTTCTTTTGACATTTTAGTTAGTTTTGCTCCAACTTTTTCTAGGTGCAAAGTAGCTACTTTTTCATCTAAATGTTTAGGTAATACATAAACTTTGTTTTCATATTTATCAGAGTTATTCCATAATTCAATTTGTGCTATTACTTGATTTGTAAAAGACGCACTCATAACAAAACTTGGGTGTCCAGTTGCACAGCCAAGATTAACCAGCCTTCCTTCTGCTAACAATATAATTCTTTTTTTACTTGGTAGTTCTATTTCATGAACTTGAGGTTTTATTTCATCCCATTTATAGTTTTTTAATGCTTCTACTTGAATCTCATTATCAAAATGACCAATGTTACAAAGAATTGCTCTGTCTTTCATATCTCTCATGTGGTCTGCTGTAACAATATCTTTGTTTCCAGTGGCTGTAACTACTATGTCGGCTCTCTTAATTGCTTCATCCATTAAAACAACTTCATAACCTTCCATAGAAGCTTGTAGTGCGCAGATCGGGTCAACTTCTGTGACCATTACTCTTGCACCAGCCTGTCTTAAAGATGCTGCACTTCCTTTTCCAACATCACCAAACCCAGCTACAATCGCTACTTTACCTGACATCATTACATCAGTAGCTCTTTTTATTCCATCTACTAAACTTTCGCGACATCCATACAAATTATCAAATTTAGACTTTGTAACTGAATCATTAACGTTGATTGCTGGTATCATTAAAGATCCATCTTTTTCCATTTTGTTTAATGCTTTAATTCCTGTTGTTGTTTCCTCTGAAACACCTTTTATTTCTTTTAATAAATTTTTATAATCGTTATGCATCATTGCGGTTAAATCACCACCATCATCTAGTAGCATATTTGCTTTCCAATCTTTTTTTCCTTCGATTGTTTGCCTTATGCACCATATAGCTTCTTCTTCAGTTTCACCTTTCCAGGCAAAAACTGGTGTTCCTGCTTTAGCGATAGCTGCTGCCGCATGATCTTGTGTTGAAAATATATTACATGACGACCATCTCACTTCAGCACCCAAATCAACAAGTGTTTCGATTAGAACTGCTGTTTGAATTGTCATGTGCAAACAGCCTAGAATTTTTGCTCCTTTAAGAGGAAACTTATTTTTGTATTCTCTTCTTAATGCCATTAAACCTGGCATTTCAGTTTCAGCTAGAGAAATTTCTTTTCTACCAAACTCAGCTAAACTAATGTCTTTTACTTTATAATCACTCATATTCTGCGCGTGTTTTAGCAACATAATTTCTTCTTAGCAAGCAACAATCCTAATCCTAGGTATGTTTGGGCAATATAACTTCTATTTGTGCTCCCTTAGCATCTATTCTGTTTGATGCTTTGATTTTGCCTTTATGAAGCTCAATAATATTTTTAACTATATTAAGACCTAAACCAGAGTGTTCCCCAAAATTCTTTGGTCTATTACTGTAAAATCGTTTAAATATATTTTCTATTTTTTTTTCATTAAAACCTGGTCCCTCATCTTTGAAGGTTATCAAAAAATAATTTTTTTCATTACGTATTTCAACTATAATTTTACTACTATTTTGACTAAATGAAATTGCATTATCTAAAAGATTAGCAACAACTTGCTCAATTCTGTTTTCAATTCCCAGAATATGAAAAGATTTTTTCTTATCTTTTTTGGTTACTATTTCAATATTAATTTTCTTGTTCAAGCTTTCAATATCTTGTTTAAAATCTTCCACAACATTTCTAATAATTAAATTTAAATCAACTTTAAGCATTTTTTCCCTTGATAGAGAGGCTTCATCTTTTAACATTTGCGTATAATCAGTAATAAGACGCTCTATACGCTCAGCATCATGATTAATAATATTCAATAATTTTTCTCGGTCTTTTTTTTCTATAGTTTTGTCTAATAGTTCAGATGCTCCTTTTAATGATGCTAATGGATTTCTGATCTCATGAGCTAAATCTGCAGAGAAAGTTTCTGCACGATTAGTTCTTTTCTGAAGATCTAGAGTCATTTCATGGATAGATTGTGTCAATTTACCTATTTCATCACTCCTTATAAAAAAATTATCTATATCAACAATTTGATTTGATTTTGCTTTTATTGACTCCGTGTATTTAACCAAAAAACTTATTGGTCTTAAGATATATTTGTTTAAGAAAACAGAAAAAATAAAAATGACTAAGGCAACTGCTAATACAGTTCGAATTATAAAATTTTTTCTTTCATCAACAGCTACTAGTATTTCATTGGATTCTTCACTAACAATAATGTAACCAATTTTTTTTCTATCTATTAAAACTTTATCTAAAGTTTGTACAAAAAAATCTTTCTTTATTTTACTTTCTATAACATAAGGTTCATTTTTAATTTTATTTAAAATGGTATTTTTTATTTCCTTATAATAGTCAAGTTCGTTATTAATAGTATTGGTCTTACTATTTCTATTTTGGTTAACGCTGGTATTGTTTATTTCTTGTTCAACAACTAAGTCAGATCTAGAAAAAACATTTTGATCTAAATCTAGCATGTTGGTATCACCAATCAAATTTCCTTCTAAATTGAAAAACTGCACTCTGTCTAAGCTTTGAAATAAAAATCTAGCTGACAATAGAAAAGTGCTTAGGCCTTTTTCATTAAAATCTACTTTTAATCTTTGTAAATGATCGGTAGTGTTTTTGATAACAACTAAATGACTTATTGACTTATTTTTTACTAAGTTGGGTTGAATTGCCTGTAGATAAATAAAAGTAAAAAGTCCTAATACAGAAAAAACTATTAAATTAAATAATAAAAATTTTTTTAATATAGATGCTGATTTTTTTTGGTTCATTAGCTAACATTCCATCTATACCCACTTCCATACCTTGTTTCAATTGCAGAAAATTTATCATCTACTTTTTTAAATTTTTTTCTAATACGTTTAATGTGGCTATCAATAGTCCTATCTTCTATTTCTGTATTCTCTTTGTAGGCTATATCCATTAAATGTGCTCTTTCTTTTATTACCCCAGGCCTTTTTGCAAGTTCTTTAACTATTAAAAATTCAGTAGTGGTTAATTTGTCAGGCAATGCTTTTTCATTCCATTCACATTCTAATTGAGCTGGGTCCAACTTCAGCTTTCCATGAACAATGAGGCTTTTAGAATCGTCAATAACTTCAATTTTTTTTCTAAGTTGAATCTTTATTCTTTCAATTAAAACTTTTATAGAAAAGCCACCCGATTTTTTAACAAAATCATAAGCACCTAACTTGAGTCCCAATAACTCATCAACTTCATCATCTTTGGAGGTTAAAAAAATAATAGGAATGGACATTTTTTTTCTTAATCGGGTTAAAAGTTCTTCTCCATCCATTCTAGGCATTTTAATATCAATAACTGCAAGATCAGGAGGATTTCTAGTCAGACCATTAAGGGCAGTTTCACCATCAATATAAGTTTGTACTTTAAATCCTTCTCTTTCTAAGGCAATGCTAATGCCGGTCAAAAGATTTCGATCATCGTCTACAAGTGCAATTGTTTGTGACATATAATATTTAATTTTTATAACTAAATTGTCAAAATTTAGGCACTATTTAATCAAATTAATGGGCTTCACCCCAATTAAGGCCAGAGTTAATACTAACATTTAAAGGTATAGAAAACATATGATAATCTGAACTAGAAATGGAAGTCATAGCGTCCCTAATAACTTTCTGCACATAATCTTCATCGGTTTTAGAACATTCAAAAATAAGCTCATCATGAATTTGTAAGAGCATTTTTGTTTTAAACTTTTTATCTGTTTGAATTAGTTGATCTAACTTGATCATTGCTAACCTAATGATATCTGCTGCCGACCCTTGTATGGGTGCATTTATAGCTGCTCTTTCTTGAAAGCTTCTAACACTAAAGCTCTTATCATTAATTCCCTTAAGGTGAATTCGTCTACCAAAAATATTATTAACATATCCTCTAGTTCTACAAAATTTAATTGTTGAATTCATATAATCTTTAATTTCAGGAAATTTTTTAAAGTACGCATTAATAAAATCTAATGCTTCTTGATTTGAAACTGCAATTTGTTTTGCTAATCCATATTGAGTTATTCCGTAAATAATTCCAAAATTAATTGCTTTTGCCTTTCTTCTTAGATCTTCACTAATTTTATTTACAGGAATATTAAAGACCTGGCTTGCTGTTAAGTTGTGTATATCTTCGTTGTTTTTAAATGCTTTTTTTAATTCCCTCACATCCGCCAAATCTGCAAGGATTCTCATTTCAATTTGATTATAATCTGCAGAAATTAGAACATTACCTTTATCAGCAACAAAAGCTTTTCTAATTTCTTTTCCTTCTTCCGTTTTGATAGGGATATTTTGCAAGTTAGGGTCACTTGATGCCAATCTTCCTGTATTAGTGGCCGCTAATAAAAATGAAGTATGTACTCTTTTAGTCTTGGAACTAATATGATCTTGTAATGCATCAGTATATGTATTTTTTAATTTAGAAATCTGTCTCCACTCTAAAATTAAATTAGGAAATTTATGACCTGTTAATGCTAAATTTTCTAAAACATTCGCATTAGTTGCTAAACTACCTTTTTTAGTCTTCTTAAGCTTAGCAATCTTAAGATCATTATAAATGATTTCTCCGAGTTGTTTAGGGGAACCAATATTGAATTTCTTTCCCGCTACAACAAAGATATCTTTTTCTATTTTTTTTAGTTTTTTCTCAAATTGTGCTGATAATTTTTTAAGATAATTAGCGTCTACTTTAATTCCATTAAATTCTAATTTCGCCAATAATTTTATCATTGGCTTTTCAAAATATTCGTAAATTTTATTTAATTTTTCTTCATCCATTCTTTCTTTTAAATATTCGTATAGTCTTAAGGTTACATCTGCGTCTTCAGCGGCATACTCCGTTGCTTCGGGTAGTTCTATGTCAGTAAAATTTAATTTATTTTTTCCAGAACCTACTAGTTCTTTAAAAGTTATTGTCTTGTGTCCTAAATGAATTTCAGACAAAATATCCATGTTATGGCGATTAATGCCTGCATCTAAAGTATAAGAAATTAGCATGGTATCTTCGATTGAATTAATTTCTATACCGTTTTGTTTTAAAACAATAAAATCAAATTTTATATTTTGGCCAACTTTTTTAATACTTGGATCTTCTAAAAGCGGCTTAATTTTTTTTAAAACTATTTCCTTTTTTAAGCTCTTTTCTTTGTGGGCTAAAGGTATGTAACATGCTTTATTCGGAGCATAACTAAAGGATATTCCAACTAATTCGGTTTCTAAAGGGTTTAAAGATGACGTTTCAGTATCTACAGCGATAACCGTTTTTTCTCCTAGAACTTTTATCCATTTATCTAAATTTTTTTCATCTAAAATACATTCATAATTTTTTGTGTTTATGTTTTTTTCTTTTTTAATTTTTTTTTGCTGGGATTGATTTAAGTTTTGACTTTCACTTTCTCCATAAAAACTAATCGCTTGGCTTAATAATCTATTAAACTCCATTTCTCGAAAAAAATCAAAAAGTTTTTCTTTGTCTACACTTTTCATAATAAAGCTTTCTGGCTCTTCTTTGAGAGGAACATCGTCTTTTAATGTAACTAATTTTTTACTCAGTATTGCCTTGTCTTTGTTTTCTAATAGAGTTTCTCTTCTCTTGGTTTGTGGAATTTCCTTAATATTTTCTAATAAAACATCTAAGGTTTTATATTTATTTATAAGTTCAGCAGCTGTTTTTACTCCTATACCGGGCACACCAGGTATATTATCAGAAGAATCTCCTGCTAAAGATTGAACATCAATTACTTGATTAGGTTTAACACCAAATTTTTCAAACACTTCTTTTTCTCCTAGAACTTTATTTTTCATGGGATCGTAGAGTCTTATTTTTTCTGATACTAGTTGCATCAAATCTTTGTCCGATGAAATTACGGTTACTTTAGCTCCAGCAGATACGATTTTTTTTGCATATGTGGCCAAAAGGTCATCCGCTTCATAATTTATTAATTCGATTGAAGGTAAACTAAATGCTTTTACTGCTTTTCTAATGTATTCGAATTGAGGTATCAAATCCTCAGGTGTTTCAGTTCTATTGGCTTTATATGCGCTATAAATATCATTTCTAAAATTTTTCTTAGCTGAATCAAAGATAACTGCAAAGTGAGTTGGTTTATGTATTGAATCATCAGATCTAGAGTCTTCTAAGAGCTTGAAGAGCATAGAACAAAAGCCACTGACCGCACCTGTTGGTAGACCGTCACTTTTTCTTGAAAGTGGTGGTAACGCATAATAGGCTCTAAAAATATAACCCGAGCCATCTATTAAATAAAAATGATCTGTTTTTTTTAAGGAAGTCATAAATTTATTACTTATAATACCCTATTTATTTCGTGATATAATTAAATAAACTATGAACAAAATTGCTTTAAGTGTTGAAAACTTAACTAAAATTTATTCAAAAAAAAATGAAATAGATATTTCAAGTAAAGCTCTTAACGGCTTGAATTTTGAAGTTAAGCAAGGTGAGGTATTTGGTTTATTAGGTCCCAATGGAGCTGGGAAAACTACTTTTCTAAGTATATTAGCGGGTACCGTCACTAAAACAGAAGGTAATGTAAATGTTTGGGGGTTTGATTTAGATCTAAATCCAAGACAAGTAAGAGCATCAATAGGAATAGTACCGCAAGAAATTAATTTAGATGCTTTCTTCAGTCCTAGAAAATTATTAGAATTGCAGGCTGGATTATACGGAGTTCCCAAAAAAAATAGGATTACAGATATTATTTTAAAAATGGTCTCCTTAGATAAACAAGCAGATTCTTATGCCCGAAGTCTATCCGGAGGCATGAAAAGAAGACTGTTAATTGCAAAAGCTATGGTCCATCAACCACCGATACTTGTTTTGGATGAGCCTACCGCTGGTGTTGATGTGGAATTGAGAAAAAATCTTTGGGAAAATGTTAAATCATTAAATAAAGAGGGAGTAACAATTATTTTAACTACACATTATCTTTTTGAAGCTCAAGAAATGTGTGACCGTATAGCAATCATTGACAAAGGAAATTTAGTCGCCTTAGACACGACGCAAAAATTATTAGATAGGATACAAACAAAAAAAATTACTTTTAAAGTTTCCAAAATACCTGATAACAAAAATTTAACTTTACCGGGTGTTCAATTTAATTCAAAAATTGCTAATACTGTTACAGCTATATATGAAAAAAATTCTTATAAATTTGATGATATTATCAATGTGCTAAAGAAAAACAGCATTGAAATTTTAGATATATCTACGGAAGATGGTGATTTAGAAGATGTTTTTGTAAAATTAACAAATAACTAGATTTTAGTTAAAAAAAAAGTAAATATGCAATTATGGAATTAATAAAAGAACTAAAACAATCTAAGATAATAAAAAGTGTATTTATTGCACTAGTTGGTACAGTTCTTTTAGCAGTTTCATCAAAAATAAAAATTCCTTTCTACCCAGTTCCTATGACTATGCAAACATTAGTTGTTCTTCTCTTGGGTGTTACTCTTGGATGGAAATTGGGCGTTGCGACTGTAGCGCTTTATTTATTCGAAGGAATTATTGGCTTGCCTGTTTTTTCTGGTTCACCTGAAAAAGGAGTTGGAATAGTTTATTTCAGTGGCCCTACAATGGGTTATTTAATTGGTTTCCTTTTTACTGTTTATTTTGCAGGTTCTTTTAAATTTAATAAAAATTTATTGATAAAATTTTTACAATTAATATTTTCAGTAAGCTTTATATATATATTTGGAATTTTTTGGCTAGGAACTCTAATTGGATGGGAAAAACCTTTGTTTCAACTAGGTGTGCAACCATTTTTATTGGCAGAACTTTTTAAAGTTTTAATAGTTTTATTTAGCTTGTCTAAACTAAAAAAACTTAATCAATACTTAAATTAATTATTTAGGTGAACGTTTTGATAGAATACGTTGCAGTGTTCTACGATGCATTTTAAGTCTTCTAGCTGTCTCAGATACATTACGGTTACACAATTCAAACACTCTATGAATATGTTCCCATTTGACCCTATCTGCAGACATTGGATTTTCAGGTGGTTTGGCCTTTGACTCAGCTGATGCTAGCAAAGCTGCCTCAACATCGTCTGCATCTACTGGTTTAGCAATATAATCTATTGCACCAGCTTTAACTGCTGCTACAGCTGTGGGTAGATTTCCATAGCCCGTTAGCATGACAATTCTGCTCTCTTTTTTTGATTTGTGAAGAGTCTTAACCACTTCTAAACCGTTACCATCTTCAAGCCTAAGATCTATAACGGCAAAACCTGTAGGCGTATTTTGTGCAATTATAAGGCCTTCTTTAACACTTTTAGCTTCTGTTACGACAAATCCTTTCTTCTCCATTGCTCTTGCCAACCTCCCTCTGAAAGGATCGTCGTCGTCAAGTATTAATAGGCTCTTGTCGCTAAAATCACTTAAGTTTAAGTTAACTGATTCTGTGTTTGTGTTTTTCATTCTGAGACTAATATGGTGATGAAGTGAAAATTATCAACCAATACTTTTGTATTATTTTCTTTACATTAATTAAAAAAACCTTAAATAACGATTTAACAGGTTTTTTTATAAAATTTTTTAAAAACCTTTTGTGTAAATAAAAAAAGGAACACATGAGATGCAAAAATTTAAAGACGTTAACGAATTAGTTAACACATTAAAACCAGATTATCCGGTTTATTGTATACGCCCAGATTCTATTAAAATATCAACTCAATTTTTTAAAAATAATTTTCCTGGAAAAGTTTTATATGCTGTGAAAACCAATCCAAATGAAGAAGTTTTAAAACATATTATCAGCAACGGAATAGAAAACTTTGACACTGCATCAATAAATGAAATTTTATTAATAAAAAATTTAAAACCTGATGCACATATTTATTTTATGCATACAGTAAAAAGTAGAAAAGATATTTCAGAAGCTTATTTTAATTTAGGTATTAGGGATTTTGCACTTGATACTAAAGATGAGTTGGTCAAAATTCTTGAAGCAACAAATCATGCAAAAGATTTAACTCTCTACATAAGAATTTCTATTTCAAATGAACATGCTGAAATCGATTTGTCTAGAAAATTTGGTGCGTTATCTAGTGAAGCGCTCGGACTAGTTAGGTTGTGTAAAGATCATGCTAATAAAATTGGGATTAGTTTCCACGTAGGTTCTCAATGCATGCACAAGATTTCTTTTACTAAAGCAATTAGTGAAGTTGGAAATATAATAAAAAAAACTAAAATAATACCTGATATCATAAATGTTGGTGGTGGGTTTCCTTCTATCTATCCAGACTTAAATCCTGAACCACTTGAAAATTATCTAAATGAAATAAAAGATTCTATTGCAAAACTTAACTTACCAGTTACACCTGAGTTAATTTGTGAACCCGGTAGGGCAATAGTAGCTGAAAGTGGTTCAACTATAGTCAAAGTCAACCTTAGGAAAAAACACAAACTTTATATTAATGATGGGACATACGGTACTTTGTTTGATGCCGGAGTTCCTAATTTTATTTTGCCATCTAGAATGATTTTAAATGGAAGAATCCAGTCAAAAAAATTAACTGCATTTAATTTTTTTGGACCTACCTGTGATAGTATGGATTATATGAAAGGACCTTTCATGTTACCTAACAACATTAAAGAAGGTGATTATATTGAATTAGGACAATTAGGTGCTTACGGATTGACCTTTAGAACTAAATTTAACGGCTTCTATTCTGATAAGATATTTGAAACAGCAGATCAACCAATCATGAGTTTGTATGATGCTTCGAGTAAAGTTAAATACTTGGTTGCTTAATGGACAAAAAAAATAATCCTAATAACATAGGACATAATAAAAAATTTCTTCTCGGTAATCCTGTAGAGCATATTGATATTAAATCATTCGATGCAAGAAAAATCATTGATGGGATGAGGAAAATGTCATTCACGTCTAGGGACACAGCTAGAGCTGCTAGTATTTATAATGAAATGCTAGCTGATAAAGATTGCTCAATTTTCCTAACATTAGCTGGATCTACATCTGCAGGCGGATGTATGGATTTATATGCAGATCTAGTAAAAAATAACATGATTGATGCCATTGTTGCTACTGGCGCTTCTATAATTGATATGGATTTTTTTGAAGCTTTAGGCTTCAAACACTATCAAGGTTCCCAATTTCAAGATGATACTGTTCTTAGAGACAACTATATTGATAGAATTTACGATACTTACATTGATGAAGAGGAGCTTCAGGCATGTGATAAAGCTATATGTGAAATAGCTAACACCTTAGAACCACGATCTTACACGTCTAGAGAATTTATTAAGGAACTTGGTAGGTACTTAAAAAAAAATGGAAAAAAGAAAGGTTCATTGATTGAAACTGCTTATGACAACGATGTTCCAATTTTTTGTCCAGCTTTTACTGACAGTTCAGCAGGTTTTGGCTTAGTGATGCACCAAGAGCAAAACCCAAAAAGACATATGACTATAGACTCTATTCGTGAATTTAGAGAGTTAACTGAAATTAAACTACAATCTAAACAATCTGGTTTATTAATGATTGGAGGCGGCGTTCCAAAGAATTTTGTTCAAGACACTGTTGTGTGTGCGGAGTTATTAGGGAAAAAAGTAGATATGCATAAATATGCTATTCAAATTACTGTTGCTGATACTCGTGATGGAGCTTGTAGTAGCTCAACATTAAAAGAAGCAAGTTCATGGGGTAAAGTTGATATAACAAAAGAACAAATGGTATTTGCTGAAGCGACAAGCGTATTACCTTTAATTGCAAGTGATGCATACCATCGTGAATATTGGAAAAATAGAGATAAAAAAAAATTTTCAAAAATATTTAAATAAAAATATTTAAAAATGAAATATCTTTCAAATAAAAAAGGCTTTCTGGGAATTGATAATAAAATCAATTTTAAAGAGAAAGTTGTTGTTGTCCCTTTTGGACTTGAAAAAACAGTTAGCTACGGCGGTGGCACCAGAAACGGACCTAAAGAAATTATTAAGGCCTCTCATCAAGTGGAATTATATGATGAAGAGTTGCATTGTGAACCATATAAAAAAATTGGAATTAAAACGTTAAAACCATTCAAGATTGATAAAAATATTAAAAAAGCTTTAAAAAAAATGTCAGATATAAACGAGGAAATTTTGAATAAAAAGCTCTTCCCTATTACTTTGGGTGGGGAACACTCAATTACTCCTGGATGTATTGTTCCATTTGTAAAAAAACATAAAAAAATTTGCTTATTGCACTTTGATGCGCATGCAGATTTAAGAGAAAGTTATAATGGTGAAAAATTTTCTCATGCATCAGCTATCAAAAGATGTTTAGATTATAAAAATGTGTCTATTATTTCTTTTGGTATTAGGAATATCTCTGAAAGTGAAATCCCCTTTTTAAAAAAAAACAAAGCAAGAATTAATATTTTTTGGGCTAAAGACAAATTAAAATGGGACTTAAAAAAATTTAAAAAAATGATAAAAAATAAAACTGTTTACCTAACATTTGATGTCGATGGATTGGATTCGAGTATTATGCCGGCAACAGGAACTCCTGAACCAGGCGGATTACTATGGGATGAAACTTTAAGTATCATTAAAATTGCTGCAAAAAATTCGAATATTGTTGGTGCTGATATTAATGAATTATCACCAATTAAAGGTTTTAACTCATATAATTTCTTAGTAGCAAAATTAGCTTATAAAATTCTTTCTTATACTTTTGAATTTAAGAGATAATAAGAGTTTTTATTTCCTAGTTTCTTCTAATTTAATATGAAGTTTTGATGCTATATACTGCATGACTCAACATGAACTTACTTTAAATTAATTTTTAATATCTAGTATATTCCAAGATATTTTAACTGTAGCGCCTTTTAGATCTTCTTTGTTTAAAAAAGTTAATCGAGCTTTTTTTCTTTCTAAAAGCGTTTTACCTAAAAAAATACCCAATCCAAGGCCAGCTTTATCAGTTATTTTTTTTGATTTTGATTTTAAATATGGTTCCCCAATAAGCTTAATAACATCTTCAGCAAAACCTGGTCCATCATCATCAATTATCAATATGAGTTCTTGTTTATCACTTAATAATTTTATACGTACTTCTTTATCTGCAAATTTAATAGCGTTCCCAATAAAGTTTCTCAGACCGTAAACAATCTCTGGTGATCTTTTAATATTTATTTTATTTTTGTCATCATTTTCCAATAATGTAATTTTTTTATTTGAGGTTTCTTTAAAGGAGACGATAATTTCTTCTAAAAGATCTTCTACTTTTATTAAATTAATAAATTGATCCTCTCTAATTTCTTTTTTGGAAATTTGTTTCAAAATATCGCTACATCTTTTAGCCTGGCTAATTAGCAGATCTAAATCTTTTGAATGCTTTGATTTATCTCCGATTTCTTTTTTAAGTTCTTTAGCAACTACTGAAATTGTAGCAAGCGGTGTACCAAGTGAATGAGCTGCAGCTGCAGCTTGCCCACCAAGTGAATCCAATTCATACTCTTTTGCCATCACTTGTTGGAGCTTATCTAATGCTTCAGATCTTTTTTTTGTTTCACCAGAAAACCTTATTCCAAAATAACTTAAAAAAACTAATCCAATAATTATAGATACTAAAGCTCCAGCTAAATAATATTCGGAAAAGCTAAAACTATAAACGTCTAAACCAGGAAGTATTCTGTGATATTCTTTTAAGATAAATAATAGGCCTATAGTTAAAGTTCCAAGAATTATTGTTGTACCCATGCTTAAAAATGTTGAGGAAACTATGGTTGGAATAATTATCAGTAACGCAAATGGATTAAGAATCCCCCCTGTTAAATATAATAAGGTACTTAATTGTACTAAGTCATAAGCAAGAAAGAGAGAGGAAGAAAGATCTTTTAGCTGATTTGTTCTAATGATAAATTGTAGAACTATATTTGTTATAAAGCCTATAAAAACTATAATATGTGTTTCAATAACAGGAAGATTTAATTCTAAATAAAAGTAAACAAAGTTAATTGCAAATAGCTGACCAATAATCGCAATCCATCTTAGGTTTACTAATGTCTTTTTGTCTAAGTGGAGGTTCTCTTCTAGTCTGAACAGAGTAGAAAAATTCATTTTTCCATCTAAATATCTAGATTGGCTACTTCTAAAGCATTACTAGTAATAAATTCTTTTCTTGGAGCTACATCGTCGCCCATTAAAATATCAATAATTTTTTGATCATCTTTTGATTTTTCTTTTGATCCCTTTGAATACTGGACTTTTAACAAAGTTCTATTTTCTGGATTTAAAGTTGTCTGCCAGAGTTCTTCTGGATTCATTTCTCCTAATCCCTTAAATCGCTGTATACTTAATTTTTGTCTTTGTTCTTCCATAAATTTATTGAAACCTGCTGAACCTTTTTTTATCTTTTTATCAACTTTTTCAGATATTTTTAAAATATAATCCTCTAAGCTTTTTTCATCTTTTATATACGCACTTTTTGTCCCTTTAGTTACTTTAAATAATGGTGGTTGTGCTAAATATAAATGACCATTTTCAATTAATTGATTAAAAGGATGATTGTTAAAAAATGTCAGTAACAGTGTTCTAATGTGTGATCCATCTACATCGGCATCTGTCATAATTATAATTTTATCGTATCTTAAATTTTCTATATTAAAGTCTTTAGAGCCGGTTCCTAATGCGTTAATTAAAGTTACAACTTCATTAGATGACATCATTTTAGCCAAAGCCTTAGTGGCGTAGTCATTGACTACACCGTTAGGTTTAAAATTATTGCGTACGTATGTGTTCAATATCTTGCCTCTTAAAGGTAAAACAGCTTGGTATTTACGTGATCTACCTTGTTTGGCCGATCCGCCTGCAGAATCTCCCTCAACTATATATAGCTCCGTTCCTTCTCTTTTTGAAATTTGGCAATCTGCAAGTTTTCCTGGCAAACCAGAAAGTTCAAAGGTACCTTTTCTTCTCACACTATCTCTTGCTTTTCTAGCAACATCTCTTGCTACTGCAGCTTGAACTATCTTTTCTAGAATGTTTTTAGTGACGGACGGGTTCTGGTCAAACCATGTAGAAACTTTTTCATTGATTACACTTTCAACAATTAGTCTTATTTCCGAGGAAACTAATTTATCTTTAGTTTGTGAAGAAAATTTTGGATCAGGCATTTTTATAGATAAAACTGCCACTAACCCTTCTTTAATATCATCACCCGAAATGCTGACTTTATTTTTTTTTATTAAATTTCTCTCATTTGCATACTTATTAATTACTCTAGTTAAAGCACTTCTAAATCCAAGAAGATGGGTGCCTCCATCTTTTTGATGAATATTGTTAGTAAATGGTAAAACTTCTTCTGAATAACCAGAGTTCCACTCGAAAGCACATTCGACAACTACTTTTTCTTTTTCTGCAGTTACAAATATTGGTTTCTTAAATATAGCTACTTCATTTTTATTAATTAATTGAGGTTTTTTTTTATTTATATATTCTACAAACTCTAATATTCCACCTTCATACCTAT
>CAJQTC010000018.1 GCA_905618885.1 uncultured Pelagibacteraceae bacterium | reverse complement strand
GTTAAAATGGGAACGACTACAGCTCAAAAAAAACTTTTTTTTAACTTAAAAAAACTTAAGAATCAAATTGCACCTAATCAAGAAGGTGATTTGAGAGACGAACAAGTAAATGAAATATCAAAAAGACTAGATGTTGAGTCGTATGAGGTGGTTAATATGAATCGTAGACTAATGGGGCATGAAAAATCCCTTAACGATCCAATTAAAGCTGGAGAAACAGATGAGTGGCAAGATTGGCTAGTCGATGATAGTTTAGACCAAGAACTAATTGTGTCTCAAAAACAAGAATTTGATGACAAAAAAGAATTACTTTATGAATCAATGTCTATTTTAAATGATAGAGAAAAAGAAATTTTAGAAGCTAGAAGATTAACAGAAAATCCAAAAACGTTAGAGGCATTAAGTCAAAAATACAAAATTAGCAGGGAAAGAATAAGACAAATTGAAACTAAAGCTTTTGAAAAACTTCAAAAGAATATGATTAATTCTAATAAATCTAAAAATTTATTACCTATAAATTAAGCGTTAAAAGGATCTTCAATCAGAATAGTATCTTCTCGTTCCGGACTTGTTGAAATGCTCGAAATTTTAGCGCCTATAAAGTCTTCTAAAGCATGAATGTATATTTTTGCTTTTTCTGGAAGTTCTTCCATATTTCTCACGCCTTGGGTTGAGGTCTGCCAGCCTGGAAAAGTTCTATAAATAGGCTTAACATTAAATTGTTCTTCGGATGAAGCTGGTAAATAGTCCATTTTTTTTCCGTTAAGCTCATATTGAATACACATTTTAATTTCTTTCAATTCATCTAATACATCCAATTTTGTTAAAGCTATTCCAGTTATTCCTGCAACTTTAATAGTTTGGCGAACTAACACACCGTCAAACCATCCGCATCTTCTTTTTCTAGCTGTAACAGTTCCAAATTCTTTCCCTTTTAATCCTAAACTTTCACCAATTTCATCTTTTAGTTCCGTTGGAAAAGGTCCGCTTCCGACTCGTGTGGTATATGCTTTGGTAATCCCTAAGACATAATTAATAGTATTTGGTCCGCAACCTGTACCTGTTGCTGCCATTGCTGGAACGGTATTTGATGAAGTTACAAAAGGATAGGTTCCGTGATCAACATCTAGCAATATTCCTTGTGCTCCTTCGAATAGTATTTTTTTCTTTTTCTTTTTATATTCATCCAATTTAAGCCATACAGGTTGAGCAAATATTAATATTTTTGGTGCTATTTTTAATAGATCTTCTTTTAGATCTTTTTTTTTATAAACTTTTTTTTTAAGTCCTTTTCTAATTGCATTATGATGAAGTAAAACATTTTCTAAACGTGCGTCTAGATTGCTTTCAGATCTTAGATCCATTACACGTATTGAACGCCTGCCAACTTTATCTTCGTAACATGGCCCAATCCCTCTACGTGTTGTGCCAATTTTACCCTTTCCAGCAGCGTCTTCTCTGATTTCGTCCATTTCTCTATGGAAAGGCAAAATAAGAGAGGCAGACTCTGAAATCATAAAATTATCTGGTGTAACTTCCACTCCTTGTTTTTTAATGTCTTTGATTTCATCTAATAGAGCCCAAGGATCAATGACAACACCATTACCTAGAATAGAAATTTTTTCTTTTCTAACTATGCCCGATGGAAGTAATCTTAATTTAAAAATTTTTCCATCGATAACTAAAGTGTGTCCGGCGTTATGTCCACCTTGAAATCTTACGACAATATCTGCTTGGTCTGACAACCAATCAACAATTTTACCTTTTCCTTCATCTCCCCACTGCGAACCAACTACAACTATGTTTTTCATTATCTAAACTTTTTATTAATAGTTATCGAATTTAAATGATTAATTGGACCATGGCCCTTACCAAAATTAGGATTAGATCTTATTGATTGATTAACATATTTAATTCCAAGGTCACAGGATTTGTTTAATAGTTTTCCACATGAGAAAAATGTAGTGATAGCACTAGATAACGTGCAACCAGTACCATGTGTATTTTTAGTTTTAAATCTTTTATTTAAAAAAAACTTAATTTCTTTTTTATTTACGAAAATGTCTTCTACAACTTTAGATTTAAGATGCCCTCCTTTCATAAGTACATTTTTAGCACCCATTGATAATAAGACTTGCGCTGCCTGAATCATATCTTGCGAGTTTTTAATTTTTAAGTCAGTTAAGACTTCAGCTTCTGGAATGTTAGGTGTGATTAAAGATACTTTTTTTATTAGTTTTTTTTTTAAAATATTTATTGCTTTATTATCGATTAACCGAGTCCCGCCTTTTGCAATCATTACAGGATCTAAAATAATTTTAGAAACTCTAATTAATTTTAATGAATTAATTACTGACTTAATAACACTTTCAGAATGAAGCATACCAATTTTAATTGCATCTGGTTTTATGTCTCTACAAGTAAAAATTATTTGTTTGGATATCTCTTCAGGGTTGATACCCACTATTGATTTGACGCCAGTTGTGTTTTGAGAGGTTACTGCAGTTATAGCTGTCATTGCGTAGGAACCCAATGATGTAATAGTTTTTATGTCTGCTTGTATGCCCGCCCCACCCGAGGAGTCTGATCCTGCAATTATCAATACTTTAGATCTAGGTTTCAATTTAATAAATAGTTTTTTTTATTATTAAAATACATTTTTTTAGTAAATTTATATTATATGACTCACCCATAATTCTAATCTTGGGCTCTGTACCAGATTTTCTCACTAATAGTCTTCCTTGATTTTTAATAAGTTTGTTAGCAATATTAATAGCTGTTTTAGTTTTACTTTGGTTAATAATATTTTTATTTTTTACTGTAATATTTTCTAAAATCTGAGGAACTGGTTTGAACACATTAAAAAGGTTACTTGCTTTTTTTCCTTTTCTTAAAGAAAATAATATTTCTAAAGCAACTAAAAGACCGTCACCAGTTGTTGCAAATTTGCCCAAAATAATATGTCCCGATTGTTCTCCACCTAAATTATATTGGTATTTTTTCATTTTTTCTTTAACGTAACGGTCTCCAACATTGGCTCTTATAAATTTTATCTTTTCAGATTTAAAAAATTGTTCTAAGCCATAATTTGACATGAGAGTTCCAACCACTCCTCCTTTTAAAATTTTTTTTGATTTCCATCTTTTAGCTAACATAGCTAGAATTTGATCGCCGTCTATAATTTTGCTCTTTTCATCGCACAAAATAATTCTATCTGCATCTCCATCTAGCGCTATACCTAAGTGAGCTTTATGTTTTTTTACTGCTGTTTTGATTTTATTTGTATGAGTAGAACCACATTTTTCATTGATATTTAAACCATTAGGTTCTACTCCTATACTAATTACTTTTGCACCTAAGGAAGTTAAAAGCTTTGTTCCTGCTTTGTAGCCCGCTCCGTTTGCGCAATCAATTACTATCTTCATTTTTTTTAAACTAAAGTTGTTGGGAAAATTTTTCTTTAAAATTTTAATATAATCATCATTTGCAGTTTCTAAACGCTTAACACGTCCTAAAACTTTTGGGTTTAAAAGATGTTTAGATGTATTTGAATCGATTAATTCTTCTATTTTTTTTTCTATTTTATCAGATAGCTTAAGCCCATCTGGACCAAATAATTTCAAACCGTTGTCGTAATATGGATTATGTGAAGCTGTAATCATAATACCCATGTTAGCTTTCATTTTTTTAGTTAACATAGCAAGTCCATTGGTAGGCAATGGACCGAGTGTAAAAACATTCATACCTGCTGAGGCTAGCCCAGAAACTAATGCAGGCTCAAGTGTGTAACCAGATAGTCTTGTATCTTTAGCAATAACTGCAATTTGTTTGGTTTTTTTTTGATTAGTAAAATGCGTACCGGCTGCCAGGCCAAACTTAAAAAATTTTTCTCCATTAATAATTCCTTGATTAACCGTACCTCGTATTCCATCAGTACCAAAATATTTTTTTTTCATTTTATTAAAATTATCTTTTTATAAACTAATATTGCTTGTTTTATTTCGCTAACATTATGTACTCTAAATATCTGCACACCTTGTTGTAAGGTATATAAAACAGAAGCCAAGGTTCCGCCAATTCTTTCTTTGCTATCAAACCGCCCTGATATTTGATTAATAAACCTTTTTTTAGAAGTTCCTATTAACAAGGGAAATCCTAACGAGTGGAATAGTGAGATATTGTGCATAATAATCAAATTATGTTTCAAATTTTTTCCAAAACCAATTCCTGGATCGATAATAAATTTCTTATATTTAAATTTTTTAAAATCAATATTTATTTTTGTTTCAAAAAAATCATAAATATCTAATAATACATTTTTGTAGGTAGGTTTAATTTGCATATTATTAGGTGTTCCTTGCATGTGATGTAAAACTTTCCAAATATCATAATCTTTAATTTTCTCTATAGCTCTTGGGTCATAATTAAATCCAGAAACATCATTAATTAAATCAGACTTGTGTTTGATTGCCTTTAACATTACCTCAGACTTTCTTGTGTCTGTAGAGAGAAATATTTTAGGAAATTTTTTTTTAAAATTAATTATAACTTTTTCTAATCTCTTCCATTCTATTTTATGAGGTATATCTCTAGAACCTGGCCTAGTTGACTCACCGCCAATATCTATAATATCAGCACCATTAGAAATCATATCTTCTATACGTCTAAAGGCTTTTTTTGACTTATTGTATAAACCACCGTCAGAAAAACTATCAGGTGTTAAATTCAATATGCCCATAATTAGTGGTTTTGAAATATTTGTATATTTATTTAGATTCTTTCTCTTGGAAGTTATTTTTTTTAAATCTATTAAAATAATTTCTTTAATTTTGTTTGGTAGTTTTTTAATATTTTTAATATTAATTATCTTTATTGGATTGTTTCTTGATAGTATTTCAATATTATCAAAAGCTATGTCTTTGTTGCCACAAAGTGGTAGTGCCAATTTTTTTTTAATAAGATTTTTTGCGTTAACCCCATAGTAAAAATTACACGCGCGAGTGTAATATCTTCTCATGTGTTATTTTTAATGAACTAGCTTGGGTTTAAGGCCTAAAGAGTCTAGAGCTGAAGATTCTTTGTTATTCTCATCTTTCTCGGACTCATTTAATTTTTTAGGTTGAATATTTTTTAACATTAGATCTCTGATTTCATCACCTGTTAATGTCTCATAAACCAACAAAGCTTTTGCTATTTTATGTAGATCATCTATTTTTTCCGTTAATACTTGTTTTGCTCTATCGTAACCTGCCTCAACAATTTTTTTAACTTCAGAATCAACTTTCTTAGCTGTTTCCTCTGACATATTTTGTTGTCTTGTGACTGACCTGCCTAAAAAAACTTCTTCCTCATTTTCTCCATAAGCCAATGGGCCTAGTTCTTTGCTCATACCATAACGAGTAACCATATTTTTTGCCATTTTTGTTGCCATGTCTATATCAGAGGATGCTCCTGATGTGACTTTATCGTGTCCAAAAATTATTTCCTCTGCTATTCTTCCTCCCATAGCTACGGCAATATCTGAATACATTTTTTCTCTAGTTACTGAAAGTTGGTCTCTTTCTGGGAGCCTCATAACCATTCCTAAAGCTCTTCCCCTTGGTATGATTGTTGCTTTGTGTATAGGGTCGGAAACTTTTTCATTTAAAGCTACTATAGCGTGGCCTCCTTCATGGTAGGCTGTTAATTTTTTTTCATCTTCGCTCATTACCATAGATCTTCTCTCAGCACCCATCATGACTTTATCTTTTGCTTCTTCAACATCCGCCATTGTTACTACTCTTTTATTTTTACGAGCAGCTAGCAAAGCGGATTCATTAATAAGATTAGCTAAGTCAGCTCCAGAAAAACCTGGTGTACCTCTGGCTATCGTTCTAAGTTTTACATCAGGACCCACGGTAATTTTTTTAACATGAACTTTTAATATCGCTTCTCTTCCAAGAATATCTGGGTTTCCAACAACAACCTGTCTGTCAAATCTGCCTGGTCTTAATAAAGCGGGGTCTAATACGTCAGGTCTGTTCGTTGCGGCAATTAATATAATTCCTTCATTGGTCTCGAAACCATCCATTTCTACTAATAATTGATTAAGTGTTTGTTCTCTTTCGTCATTTCCACCACCAAGACCAGCGCCTCTACTTCTGCCAACGGCATCGATTTCATCTATAAATATAATACAAGGAGAATGTTTTTTTCCTTGTTCGAACATGTCTCGAACTCTAGAAGCTCCTACTCCTACAAACATTTCTACAAAGTCGGAACCAGATATGGAAAAGAACGGAACATTGGCTTCACCTGCAATTGCTTTTGCTAATAATGTTTTTCCAGTTCCTGGGGGGCCGATTAATAAAGCACCTTTTGGAATTTTTCCACCAAGTCTACTAAACTTTTTCGGGTCTCTTAAAAATTCTACTATTTCTTCTACTTCCTCTTTCGCTTCTTCAACGCCAGCAACATCGTTGAATGTAACTTTGCCTTGTGCTTCTGTTAGAAGTTTTGCTTTTGATTTACCAAACCCCATAGCTCCACCTTTTCCTCCTTGCATCTGGCGCATAAAGAAAACCCACACACCAATAAGAAGTAACATTGGAAACCAAGATAACAATACACCTAAAAGAGAAGGCATTTTAGCATCTATCGGAGAGGCAATTATGCTTACTCCTTTGTTGGATAATTTTTCTACTAAGTTTGGATAATTAGGTGAGTAAGTTGTAAATGACGATCCATCGCTTAACAAACCAGTAATATTGTTACCCTGAATTTCAACTTTTATAACTCTTCCTTCGTCAACTTCAGATAAAAATTCTGAGAAAGGTACATTAGCTTCCTCTTTTGATGGGGAGTTTCTATCTGGATTTTGAAACATGTTAAATAGTCCTATAGAGAGAAAAATTATGACACCCCACATCGCTAAGTTTTTTAAATTCATATATTATATAAATAGGTATTTTTAATTAATAAACAAGTATAACCAAAAATATCGTGTCCTGTAAATGTGACAAATTTATTAATTTTAATCAAAATTTAGAGTTTTTTGCCTTTTTTTAATTCTTCTTTAGAAATTATTAGGTTTTTTTTATGTCTATTAATTAAACAGCCCCCTAAAGTTGATTTTAGTTTTTCATTAGTCTCCACTCTTCTAAGTAGATTTAAGGTTTTTTTAGCCCTTGGCGGATAATAATTTTTTGAAACTCTTTTAATACAATTACTAAAAATTTTTAACTTTACTTCATTATTTTCTAATAAAAAAAAATTTAAATTGATAATAATTGTATTATTTTTTTTAATTAAACAATTCTTTTCAACTCTTTGAATATAAAAATTTAGTGTATCTCTGGTAGAGGCTAAATTATTAATAGAATTAATGATCCGATCATGTTTAATACCACTCTTTTCAAATCGTTTAATTAAATTTCTAATTTTTGTTCGTAAATATTTCTGATCAGTGTTGCTAGGATCCTTAAAAATTTTTCCAAAATAATTTTTTGCGATAAAACTAAGGTCTTTTTTTTTTTCATCTAATAACGGTCTAAGTAGCTTTGTTGTACTACTTAAGCTAGTTATTTTACTCATCGAAGACAGACCTTGGATGCCGCTACCTCTAGATAGTCTTATCAAAAAAGTTTCAATCTGGTCGTCTCTATGATGTCCTGTCATAATAAATTTGATTTTGTATTTTTTACAAAAATTTAATAATAATTTATAACGAACTTCTCTTGCGTTACTTTGGACATTATTATTTATTTTTTTTTTGTTTCTTAAGATTATTAAGTTAATTTTTTTTTTTTTTAAAAGATTTTTTACATTTTGCGCTTCTTTAGATGAATTTTTCCTAATACTATGATCAATCAAAACAAAGAAGATTTTTTTTTTTTTTTCTATTGAATAAGTATGACTTAATGCGCTTAGTGCTAGACTGTCTGAACCGCCTGAAACAGCAACAAGAAAGGTTTTTTTTTTGACAATGATATCTAATTGAGATTTGAAACTAGAATAAATACGGGGTGTTTTATTGTTTAAACTTAATTCTTTAAGTTTTAGAACACTTAAATCTTTTTTGCTCATACTGCGCTTTTTGTAACACAGACTGGGATGCTTTAGGATATTGTTTTTTAATCCCTTTGATCATTTTACAACCTTGATCTTTTTCACCCAATTGAACCATTGTAGTACCTAGCTTTAAAAGATTTTCTGGTGCTTTTTGACTTTTGGGGTAATTTTGGTATCCGTCCAGATAAGCAGTCGCAGCATCAGAGTAAAGCTGTCTAATTCTAAATGTTTCTCCGTACCAATATTGAGCATTACCTGCTAGACCATCGGTTTTGTTTCTATCTATAAATTCTCTAAGTGCTAGTTCGGCAGTTTCATAGTCTCCTACTTTCATAAAACTTAAAGCAAAATCGTATTGATCTTTAGGAGATTTGTCTGGCAGTAAAGATGTAGATGGTTTTCTTTCTTCAGTAAAAACGGAAGCTTTAGCTTGTACCGATTGAGTAGCTTGTGTTGTTCCTTTTGTGTCTAAGCTATAGCCTGGTGCGGCACCTAAGTCCTGTGGCTTATCAGTGCCTGGTAATTTAACCTTTTCTTTTTTTTTTCTATTTTTATTTGTTTTTTTATTTAATTTAGTTGTGTCAGTAATTTTACTTGATTCTAAATCTGAAAAACGAAGCTGTGAGTCTGATTGAATTTTTGTTACTCTGTTAGATAGCTTGTCTAATTTAAAATTAACTTCTTCGAAACGATTGGTTAGTAAACGAAATTGATCCTCTATCTCATTCAATTTTAATAGATGTCTTGTCAAAATTTCTTCATTTAGTCCGCTTGAAGGAATAGAGTTTGTGAAAGTAGAGATGTCAGAAGTTTTATAAACTGCTTTTTCTAGAGTTTTTAAATCTTGCGCGATAATATTTAATTGATCTGTAACAGCGTTAATTTGTTCATCTTCGGCTGTTGCAAAATTAGATAAAGAAAGTAATAAAACAAAAAAAATAATAAATTTTTGTAAGGAAATATAAAAAGAATTCATTCAGTATTTTTTTATTAATACAACGTGGCAAAAAAAAGACCCCAGGGTCTTTAAACCATGGGGTCTAGTATTTTTTAATTTTTTAAATTTATTTTGCTTTAACTGTTACAGATCGTCTGTTTTGTGACCAGGCTAAAGGTGTTGAGGCCGAGTTAACAGGTTTCTCTTTACCGTAACTAATTACAGAAATTCTTTTTCCAGAAATTCCATATGTCAATAAATAGTCTCTAGCGGCATTTGCTCTTTTTTCAGCAAGTGCTAAGTTATATTCTCTAGTTCCTCTTTCGTCACCGTGACCTTCAAGAACAACGTTAAGTTTTTTATTTTTTCTCATCCAGCTAGCTTGTTTTCTTAGAGTGTCTCTAGAAGCTGTTGTTAAAGCAGATCTGTTTGTCGCAAAGAATACTCTATCTTTTACACCGGTTGCTAAATATTCAATAGTAGCTTTACCTGTATAAACATCTCCAGAAGGTCCACCTGATTTTTTACCAGTTGAACATGCACTTAATGCTAGTGTCGAAATTAGTATTATTAATAAATTTGTAAGTTTTTTGTTAAATTTCATTTTATCCCTTTAGTTATTTTGTTTATTTCAAATTTTATTCAAAAGTTCAAGTGTTTAATACATTAAATAGCTCCTTATTTAGACAGTAATGAAGACCATGATGGGTCGGAGGCATCAGTTTCTGTTTTTAGTTGCCTTTCATTATATCCTGTTATGTCTATAGACCATAGCTTAGCGGTAAATCCAGCTCCATCTTTACCAGCTTTGGTCTCTCTATAAAAAACCAGCAATCTTCCATTAGGAGACCAAGAAGGAGCTTCCTGATAAAAGTTTTCTGTAAGTAATCTTTCTCCAGATCCATCCGATCGCATAACTCCAATATAAAATTTTCCTCCTTTAACTTTAGTAAAAGCAATTAAATCCCCTCGTGGCGACCATACGGGTGTTCCGTAAAGACCGTCTCCAAAACTTATTCTTTTAACACCAGCGCCATCACTTTTCATAGTGTAAATTTGCTGGAGACCGCTTCTATCAGAATTAAAAGTGATATATTTTCCATCAGGAGAATATGAAGGTGATGTATCAATTGATGAGTCTTCAGTAAGTTTTTCAACTAATCTTGACTCTAAATCCATTGTATAAATATCTGAATTACCATTTTTAGCAAAACTCATTATTATTTTTTTTCCATCGGGTGAAAATCTTGGAGCAAAAGTCATGCCTGGAAAATTTCCAACAACTTCCTGTATTCCAGTTTCTATATCCAATAAATAAACTCTAGGCAGATTTCTAAAGTATGAAAGATAGGTTACTAATTGATTGGTTGGATTAAATCGAGGAGTTAAAACTAATTCATTGCCCAAGGTTAAATACTTAGTGTTTTCACCGTCTTGATCCATAATAGCTAATTTTTTAACTCTTTGAGTCCTAGGTCCTGTTTCGCTAACATAAATTATTCTTGTGTCAAAATAACCTGACTCTCCAGTTAATCTTTCATAAATTTTATCTGAAATAATGTGAGCTACTCTTCTCCAGTTAGAAGGAGTCGTAGTAAAAGCAAGAGCAATCATTTCTTTATTGGCTGCCACATCCCACAGTCTAAACTCTATTTTAAGTTTTTCATCTTTAAGTAATAACTTTCCTGTTACTAAAGCTTGTGCTGTTATCAACCTCCAATCTTCAAACCTTGGTTTTAAATGAGCGATGTCAGGTTTTTGAACAAATGCATCCTTGTTTAAAGGATTGAACAACCCAGTAGATTTAAAATTTTTTTCGACAACTGAAGAGATAAGTGCACCTAGCTCTTTTGTTTTAACGTCTTGATAATTGTCAGACTGAGGATCAACATGTAGCGGGGATACAGCTATTGGCAGAGGGTCAAGATTCCCTCTGGTAATGTCAACTTCTATTAAACTATAAGCAATATTAAATTTGAATAGAAATATTATTAAAATATAAAATATTTTTTTCATTAGTTTTTTAACCTTTTAACATTTCTGTTGGATCGAAATTTAATTGAATAGTTTTCCATTTTTCATAACCTGTTTGCGGCACTCTAAGAGGTTGACAAATTCTAACTGCTCTTAATGCGCTCTCAGCTAAAACTTTATAAAATTTTTGATCCGGTCTATTCATTCTTTCATGGTCTAATATTTCGGATTTACTAATAGTTCCATCTTGTTTTAATTCTAATTTAACTCTAACTAAAAGATCATCATCATAGGGTAGCCCTAATGGGACAGTCCAACAACCAAATATTTGAGCTCTCAAAGCATCTTCTTCGGAAAGTGTTAGTCCTGATGCAAAAGAATTTTTAACACTACTTTGGGTAAGTTTTTTTTCACTTTTCTCAACTTTTGCGCTCTCTTCTTTTGCTTTATCAATTAAAGCAGCTATTTGGTTGGTGTCTATAATTTCTTTTTTTTCAAATTCAGAGGATTGTCTTATTTCGGGTTTAACTTCCTCTGGATTTTGTTTTTTTTTAATAAGCTCTTTTTTTTCATCTTGTTTTTTAGGCAAAGGAATTCTATCTGGTTTTTCTTTAGCTTTAGCTGCTGGAGGGGCCTGTTCAGAGACAACTCTTTTTTCTTCTTCTTTTACTTTTTCAATAACTTTTCTTGCCTTGGGAGCAAATGGAATACTAGTTTTGTCAGAAATTTGAATAAGTTCAACGGAAATAATTGGTGGTAAATCAACTGGCTGTCTAATCATGAAAGGAAGACTTAATATAGTTAGTAAAATCATGATCGCATGAAAGGATAAAGAATAAATTAAACTTCTTGTCATTTTTCATCTAACTTTTATATGGCTCAGAAATAAGTGCTACTTTTGAAAATCCAGCACCTGATAAGGTTCCCATAATTTCCAGGACTCTTCCGTAATTTATATTTTTGTCTCCTCTTACATAGATTCTTGTATCAGTTCTATTTTTTGCAATGGCTAATAATTTAGGAATGATTTTTTCAGAAGAGACTTTACTTTCTTGTATAAAAATCTCTCCTTTGGAATTGATTGTAACCGTTAAAGGTTCTTGGTCATCTGGTAAAGAGTCTGCCGCCGATTCTGGTAAGTCAACTTGTACGCCAACAGTCAACAAAGGTGCGGTAACCATAAAGATGATAAGTAAAACTAACATTACATCAACAAACGGAGTAACGTTGATTTCGCTCATTGGTTCATTCCTAGAGCGATTAAGTTTAAAAGCCATAATTTAGATTATAGATAAAAATCTTTTACAAAAGTTTTCAATTCTTGCAGTATATTTTTTAGAGTCACTATTAAATTTATTATATGCTACCACAGCTGGAATGGCTGCAAGCAAACCTAAGGCAGTTGCAAATAAGGCTTCCGCGATACCAGGTGCTACGATAGCTAAACTTGTATTTCTTGAAATAGCGATAGATTGAAAAGAATTCATAATTCCCCAAACAGTTCCAAATAAACCTATAAAAGGAGCAGTAGATCCAACCGTCGCTAAAAAAGTAAAATTTTTTTCTATTTCTTTGATTTGGCCATCGGTGGAAATTTCTAAAATTCTTTCTACTCTAGCGCTTTGTACTGCACTAGTTTTTGATTTTGTTTTTAATAATTCGTTCATCGCTCTTTGAAATATTTTGGTTAAAGGGTCATCAGTTTTAGCAGACAAAGAACTGTTTAAACTCTCAGCTGATTTAGCTTTCCAAAATTTATTTTCAAACTCTGAGGTAGATAAATTAATTTTTTTAAATAATTTATATTTATCAAATATCAAAGCCCAAGAATATATTGAGCTAGATAATAAAAGTATGATTACAGATTTGACAACAAAGTCTGCGCGTATAAAAAGTTGCCATAAAGAAAAGTCATTTGCCCCACCTAATCCAACGACTTGAGCTGCAATTTGCTGTTCCATGTTAGTGAAGTACTTGTAGAATGTGTCATGAATTTGACAGTTTTATTGTGCTTTGTGTTTTATTTAGCTCACTTTGGTTCTTCTTTAAATCTAGTTTCGCTATAATATCTAGCGATTAATATAGCATCTGACTTATTTACATCTTTTTTTTTTGATAGCTTTTCCGCAATAGAGGGGTACATTTCAATAGCCTTTGTTCTACTGGCATCTTTAGAAGAATTGATTAATTCAAAATGTTTTTTCCATTTTGCTGGTCTGACAAAAAAAATAGGTAGTCCTAAAGCTGCACAAATACCTTTAATTGCACCAAATGTTTGACCAAAATTGAACATACTAGTAACTCCTTGACCTGGCATTGCATTGACTTGCTCTACGACCATTACTGTATCTTCAAAGTCTTTAATGTTATCTTTTACTAGTTGAGCTAGAAAAGCGCTGTTAAGTTGTCTTTTATTTTTTTTACCATCTGCCATGACTGGCATGTCAAACATATCTTTTACTTTGTTATCTTCTAAAATTGCAATTCCTCCACTTAGGCCTGGGTCAATACCGATAATTCTCATCTGTTAATTTATATGAATATTACAGTTTACAAATGTATTCTGTACATCATCATCCTCTTCTAAGTTTTCAAGCATCTTAACAACCGCATCACTTTCTTCTTTGGCAATTTTTAAATAAGTTTGTGGTCTCCACTCTATGCCAGAATAAAGGAAACTATCTATACTTTTTTCAATTTCATTTTTTATTTTATAAAAATCCTCTCTTTCCGTTAAAATTTCGTGATATTCTAGGTTGCTGAAACAATCTTTGGCGTTAATATTAATTGATAAATCAAGAATTTTTTCATCTAAAATTTTGTCTTTGGCTATATGTAAAACACCACAAGAGAAAAAATAGTGTGACGTGGATCCAGTTTCACCTAATCTACCACCACTTTTTTGTAAAATTGTTCTTATGTTAGAAGCTGTTCTGTTTTTGTTGTCCGTCAATGTTTCAATAATTAAAGCAACATTATGTGGACCAAAACCTTCGTATCTTAGACTTTCGTAATTTTTGTTTACATCTATTTCTGATTTGCTGATCGCGCGAGTAATATTTTCTTTTGGCATATTAGCTTCTCTTGATGCTTGGATAGCAGCTCTTAGTCTTGGATTGCTTTCAGGATCTTTTGCACCAAGTTTTGCTGCAACAGTAATTTCTCTAGACAGCTTAGCAAAAATTTTTGATCTTTCTTTATCTTGCTTGCCTTTTTTATGTTTAATCCCAGCCCAATGCGAATGACCTGCCATATTAATTATTTAAGACTCCTCCGTATATAAATCTTTCGATTTTAACTGCTAAACCTGTAATGACGTCAGCTTCAACAATTATTCCGGAAAGTGTTGATTGACCTTCGGCAGGAAAATGTCTCTGCGCTTTATTGTCATTTAAAAATTTCATGATTGAATTTTCTTTATTCATTCCAATTACTGAGTTGTAATCTCCGCACATGCCAATATCAGTTTGATAAGCTGTTCCCTTATCTAAAATTCTTGTATCAGCTGTTGGTACATGAGTGTGAGTGCCAACTACTGCTGTAGCTTTTCCATCAAAATAATGTCCCATAGCCATTTTTTCACTTGTCACCTCTCCATGTAGATCAACTATTATAAAATCAACATTTTCTTTTAATTTAATTTTATTTTGCAAATTTTTTGCTGAAGTAAATAAATCTTCTGTTTTTTTCATAAAAACATTACCCATCAGATTAATAACAGCAACTTTATATTTCTTATTTTTAGATAAAAAAATTCCATAACCGTTACCAGGTGACCCGGCGGCTAAATTTTCAGGTCGTAATAGTCTTTCTTCTTTGGAAATAAATTCTGTAATTTCTTTTTTATCCCAAATATGATTTCCGGAAGTTATCACATCAACGCCAAGATTGAGTAATTCATCAGCGGTATCTTTAGTTATGCCTCTTCCATCTTCTGCTGAGTTTTCTCCATTTATAATGGTAAAGTCTATTTTCTTATCTTTAATAATTTTGCTTAAATTTTCTTGCAAAGCTTTTTTTCCAGAATTTCCCATCAGATCTCCAAGAATTAGTATTTTCATTTTTTTATGCCTTTTTCAGTAAGAATGTAATCTAATTTTATATCTAAATTTGATACTGGAAGTTTATTATATTCTTGAAATGAAAATGCAATACCAATTGTTATTATATTTTTTTTTTTTAAAAATTTTTTTAAAAATTTATCATAAAAACCTTTACCATATCCCAGTCTATTATTATTGCTATCAAATGCTAAAAGTGGAACTAGCATAAAGTCTGGAATTAGAGGTTTGTTTACCTGGCATGGCTCTAACATTCCAAACTCATTTACCTTTAGAGGGTCTAAATATTGCCACTCAACAAAGTTCATCTGGTTGTCTGACTCTGTGACAGGCAGCAGAATTTTTATTTTTATTTTTATTTTTTTTATAAATTGAAAAAAACTTAATACGTTAACTTCAAAATTTGATGGGTAATAAAGCGAAAGAATATTAGTAGAATTTTTTTTTTTTTTTTTTAAAAGCTGAACTAAAGGATTAAAAAATTGAGAAGAAATTTCAAAGTATTTTTTCTTTCTATTAGCCAATGCTTTTTTTCTGATAACAATTTTCTGTTGCATTAACCAATTTCAGATTTCAATTCTGTATTGCTAATAATATCCTGCAAAGATTTTGTAGTTTTGTCTAGTACGGACTCATACAAAGAATTACTTTCTTCAATCATTACTTTAAATCTATCAATTTCAACATTTAAATTATTTATTTCTGAATCTTTCTTTTCTTTATATTGAACAGCTAAAGATTTCATTTCTAAAAACTTTTTGGATATTTCATCTAATCTATTTTTTTGTATTTCCACTTTTTGTTTTAAGTTAAAATAATCATCTATAATTTTTATCGTAGTGATTAAAAGTAGTTTATTTTCTCCAATGCTTCCTAGTTGATCTTTAAGTTCGTTATATTTTTTGTCTAAAAAAATTGTAAGTTCTTTTAAAGATTCTTCCTGCCCGTCATCACAAGAAAGTAAATAGTCTTTATTGTTAAATTTAATACTTACATTTGCCACTTGTCTATTTCCTCAACTAGTTCTTCTGTTTCCTGACTAAGTTCATCGATTTCTCTGCTAAATTTTTCTTGAATTTCTGATTTTTTGTTTAGTTCTTGTTCTAGACTGGTTATTTTGTTTTTTAAATACTTTTGCTCTCTTGAAAGTTCATTGTGCCTTTTTTCAAGTTCATTTTTTTCACTTAAGAAATAATCTCTCTCTTTTTTCAGTTTATCAGACGTTGTGGTGTCATGTGAATAACTCTTTGAAAGATTGCTTAATTTTTCAATAAGGTTGTTTAAATTTTTTTCTTTATTTATTAAATTATTCATTTAAATCATATTATTAATTCATAAAATTAAATCTACAAAGGTTTTATAATTTTGACTACAAATTTAAATCAATTAGCAAATGCAGTAAGATTTTTGTCGATTGATGCGGTACAAAAAGCTAATTCTGGCCACCCTGGGATGCCAATGGGTATGGCTGATGTTGCGACAGTATTGTTTAAAGAACACTTGAAATTTAACCCCCAAAATCCAAGTTGGATCAATCGCGATCGATTTATTTTATCTGCCGGTCATGGCTCAATGTTACTTTATTCCTTGCTTTATCTAACTGGCTATAAAAATTTTACTCTTGATGAGCTTAAAAATTTTAGACAAATGAATTCTATTTGTGCTGGCCATCCCGAGTACAAAAAAAATTCTGGTATTGAGACTACGACAGGACCTCTCGGCCAAGGTTTGGGTAATGCTGTTGGTTTAGCAATAGGGGAAGAAATATATAGAAAAAAATTTAGCTCAAGTGTTGTTGATCATAAAACGTATGTCATAGCTAGTGACGGAGATTTAATGGAAGGTATTAGCCATGAAGCAATGAGTTTAGCTGGACATCTAAAATTAAAAAATTTGATTGTATTTTTTGATAATAATAAAATTTCTATAGATGGACCTACATCTTTAAGTGTTTCTGATGACTATAAAAAAAGATTTGAATCTTACGGTTGGAATTTTCTTGAAGTAGATGGTCATAATTATAAACAAATTTCTAGTGCAATAAAGAAAGCGTCTAATTCAAAAAAACCAAATATTATTTCCTGTAAAACAATTATTGGTTTTGGTTCACCTAACAAATCTGGTAAATCTTCTGCGCATGGTTCACCCTTAGGTGATAAAGAAATAGCGCTAGTTAAAAAAAAACTTAAATGGCCTCATGCTTCTTTTGAAATACCTAGAGATATTTTAAAAACTTGGAGAGTTATTGGAGAAAAAGGAAGTTCTTTAGAAAAAAAATGGTCTTCAAATTTAAATAAAAAAAATTTTAAAATAAAAAAAAGATTAGAATTATTTCAAAAAAATATTAACTTAAAGAATCTTGACTCATTAATAAATACTGAAAAAGAAAAATATTTTAACGAAAAACCTAGTAAAGCTACGAGAGAATGTTCTTCAATGACTATAGAGGTAGTTACGAAACTGCTTCCTGGAATTATCGGTGGGTCTGCTGATTTGAGCGGTTCAAATAATACTAAAACTGAAAACTCCAAAATTATTTCCTCAAAAGACTTTAACGGTAATTATATTCATTATGGGATAAGAGAGCATGGCATGGCAGCGGCTATGAATGGCTTAGCTTTGTATGGTGGACTGATACCGTATGGAGGAACTTTTTTAATTTTTTCTGATTATTGTAAGCCATCTATAAGATTATCAGCTTTAATGGGACTAAAAGTAATCTATATATTTTCTCACGACTCTATTGGGTTAGGAGAAGACGGCCCGACACACCAACCTGTAGAACAACTCGCAGGGTTAAGAGCCATTCCAAATTTAAATGTTTTTAGACCTGCAGATATAAATGAGACTTTAGAATGTTGGCAGATAGCTCTAAAAAGCAAAAACACTCCTAGTGCTATAGCTTTATCAAGACAGAAATTGCCTTATATTAACCCTTCTTATTCGAAAGAAAATAAAAGTGAACTTGGTGCTTATACAGTAAATACCACAGCTCAAAATATCGCTGTAACGTTAATTGCTTCTGGTTCTGAGGTTGAGTTAGCACTTCAAGCACAAAAGGAATTAAAAGAGATAAACATAGATTCAAAAGTTGTTTCTATGCCTTGCCAAGAATTATTTAACCAACAAAGTAATAGTTATAAAAATGAGATTATTGATAAAGATGTTCCTGCAATTACTATAGAAGCGAGTAACGTGAATAGCTGGGAAAAATATTCTAAAAATAATATGGGTATAGAAACTTTTGGTGAAAGTGCTCCTTTCAAAGAAGTTTACAGCCATTTTAACTTAACTAGTGCTAAGATAGTTGAGCTCACTAAAAAAATAATAAAAAAATAGTCTTTAAAATTACTATGCTGGGAATAAAATATTTTCCTCACAACCTTAATGTCAAAAATAAAAGAGTAATAGTCAGGGTAGATCTGAACGTTCCTTTAAAAGATAAAAAAATTCAAGACTCAACTAAAGTTGAGCAAGTACTACCTTTTTTGCATGATCTGATAAAAAGAAAAGCAAAAGTTATTTTAATTTCTCACTTAGGTAGGCCTAAAGGTATGAGGGATAGCGCTTTATCTTTATTGCCTATCTATAAATATTTAAAAAAAAAACTAAATACAAATATGTATTTTTATACAGGAGAAATTAATGATGAGCTTAAAACAAAAAGTTCATACTTAAAAGAAAGTGAAATTCTCTTGATGGAAAATATAAGATTTTTTAAAGAGGAGACTGAAAATGATGAAGAATTTTCAAAAAAACTTGGAGAAATTGGTGAAATATATGTTAATGACGCTTTTTCTTGTTCTCATCGTAAACAATCATCTATTTACAGTATTACAAAGTTTGTAGAAGAAATTTACGCAGGTCCTCTTCTTAGAAAAGAAATAACAGCTATTGATGCTATAGTTAAGAATAAAAAAGATCCAGTCACTTGTATTATTGGTGGATCAAAAGTTTCAACTAAAATAGGCGTTATTTCTAGTCTAATAAAAAGTACAGATAACATTGTTATTATAGGTGCTATGGCTAATAATTTTTTATTACATAAAAAAAATAAGATTGGTAAATCATTGAAAGAGGATAACTCGGAAGATATGGTCAGAAGGATTTTAGAGAAAGCAGAGAAAAATAAATGCAAATTCACAATTCCAGAAGATTGCTTGGTTTCAAAAAATTTTCAAGGTGAGGCTGTTGTAAGAGATGTAAAGTCTGTTGAAATAGACGATATTATTTTAGATATCGGCCCTAAAACTATAAAAATTATTGAAAATATTATAGATAATTCAAAGACAGTTATGTGGAATGGTCCTGCAGGTTATTTTGAGAATAAAAATTTTGCATTAGGCACTAATGCTATTGCTCAAAGAATTTCTAAAAATACTAAAAATAAATCTCTAATTTCTGTGCTTGGTGGTGGTGACACAGTTTCTGCTATAAACAATAGTGGCCTTGAGCTTTCTTTTACCCACTTATCAACAGCAGGTGGTGCATTTTTACAGTATCTTGAGGGAAAAGACTTGCCTGGTCTAAGTGTTTTAAAATAAATATTATTCAATGACTTTAGAAGAAATAGCAAAAAAAATGTGTGCTAAAGGAAAAGGCATATTAGCTGCCGACGAGAGTACTGGCACAATGGATAAAAGACTAACAAGCGTTGGTGTCGAATGCACAGATAAAAATCGATTAAATTTTAGAGAAACTCTTTTTACCTCGAGTGCAATGAAAAGTTATATTGGTGGTGTTATTCTTTTTGACGTAACTATTAGAGAGAAAACAAGTACGGGTATTTCTATTCCTGAATTACTTGAAAAAAATAACTCTGTTGTTGGAATTAAGGTAGACAAAGGAACAAAAAAATTAGCTGGCTCTCCCGAAGAAGTAATTACCGATGGATTAGATGGACTAAGAGAAAGATTAAGTGAATACTACAAGCTTGGTGCAAGATTTACTAAATGGCGAGCTGTTTTCAACATTGGAAAAAATTATCCGTCGATTCAAAGCATAAAGTCTAATGCACATGCGCTAGCCAGATATTCTGCGTTGGTTCAAGAAGCTAAAATGGTTCCTATTGTCGAGCCAGAAGTTTTGATGGAGGGAGATCATGATATTGATACTTGCTACAAAGTGACAACTGACGTTTTAAATGAATGTTTTAACGAATTAGCTATTCAAAAAGTTTTACTCAAAGGTATTGTATTGAAACCAAATATGGTTGTGCCTGGATTTAAAAGCTCTAAAAAAGTAACACCAGAAGAGATAGCTAAAAAAACATTAGACTGCTTAAAAAAAAATGTCCCAAGTGATGTGCCGGGAATAGCTTTTTTATCTGGCGGTCAGTCTGAGCAAGAAGCAACAAATAATTTGGATGCAATAAACAAAATAAATGACACCAATTTTCTTATCACCTACTCTTATGGAAGAGCCTTACAGCAAAGTGCTTTAAAAACTTGGGCTGAAGAAATGAACAATACAAAAGCTATACATGATGTTTTTAACCATAGGGCAAAAATGAATGGTCTCGCTTCTAAAGGTGAGTGGTCTCAAGCGTTAGAAGTTTGAAACGATTAGTTTACTTAATTTCACCCAATAAAATTTATTCAAGCTTCTATAAAGATTTAGAAAAAGTCTTGTCTTCTAAAAGAGTATCCTTTTTTCAATTAAGACTGAAAAATAAGTCTAAAAATTTAATTATAAAAGCTGCAAAAAAAATAAAAAAAATTACAAAAAAAAATAAAGTCAAGTTTATAATTAATGATGATTCTAAATTAGCAAAAAAAGTTAATGCTGACGGATGTCATGTAGGTCAGCTTGATAATATGGTGAGCTCTGCAAGAAAAGATATTGGAGAAGGAACTATTGGTGTTACATGTCATAACTCTAAGGAACTTGCTTTAAAAGCATCTAAAGATAATGCTGATTATCTTGCTTTTGGATCTTTTTTTAAATCAAGCCTTAAACCAAAAGCTAAAAAAGCAGATTTAAAAATATTATTTTGGGCTAAAAAAAATATAAAAAAACCAATTGTTGTAATAGGTGGTATTACTGATAAAAATTATAAAAAGTTAATTAAAGCTGGTGCGAATTATATTGCAATATCAACTTTTATTTGGAATAACCCACTTTTAAAGCCAGAAGTTGCGATTAGAAAATTTAAATAAATGAAAATATCAGCGGTAGAAGTTAAGCCCGGAATGATCATTGAGCATAAAAACGATTATTGGAATGTTTTAAAAGCACAGCATGTAAAACCAGGCAAAGGTGGGGCGTTTAATCAGGTCGAGCTTAAAAGTATTACCAAAGGTACAAAATTGAATGAAAGATTTCGTTCAAGTGAAAATGTTGAAAAAGCAGAAATAGAAGAAAAAAAATTTAACTTTTTATATACCGATGAAGATAATTGTCATTTTATGGATAATAAAACATTTGAACAGATATCAATTACAAAAGTATTAATAGAAGAAAAATATAAACTTTTAAAAGAAAATTTAGAAGTTTCGATTTCATTTATGGATGAAAAACCTTTGTCAATCGAACTTCCTAATAATGTAGAATGTATTATAAATGTTACTGACGCAGCGATTAAAGGTCAGACAGCAGCATCATCTTATAAGCCTGCTACATTAGATAATGGTTTAAAAATTAATGTTCCTCCTTTTGTTGAGCCGGGTGATAAAATTATTCTTGATACCAGAACTCTTGAGTACGTAAAAAAAGTTAGTTAATGAGACTCAATTCTCCTCGCATGACTGTAATCTATAATGCTTGTATGAAAGCATCAAAATCTTTGATTAGAGATTTTGGAGAAATAGAAAAACTTCAAGTTTCAAGTAAAGGTCCAGCTGACTTTGTGACAGCAGCTGACAAAAGAACAGAAAAAATAATTATAGAAGAATTATTAAAAGCTCATCCTGACTATGGAATATTAAGTGAAGAGATTGGTGAAATTAATAAAGAAAATAAAGATCATAGATGGATTATCGACCCAATAGATGGAACTCTAAATTTTTTAAATGGTATTCCTCACTTTGCTATTTCAGTTGCTTATGAAGAAAAAGGTGAAATAGTTTGTGGTTTAATATTTGATCCAATTAAAAATGAAACTTTTTTTGCTGAGAAAGGATCTGGTGCTTTTTTTAATAACTCTAGAATAAGGGTCACAAAAAAAAATAAACTCAAAAACTCTATTTTAGTGACTGGTGGACCTAAGTTTAATAGCCCTAGAAAAAACGATATCTTCCAAGAATATATTAAAGTCTCAAATTTAACGGAAGCAAATATTAGAAAATTTGGTAGTGCTGCTCTTAATCTTAGTTATGTAGCCGCTGGAAGGTTTGACGCTTATTGGGAATGGGAACTTAATCTATGGGATATTGCAGCAGGAATAGTAATTCTTAAAGAAGCAGGAGGATTTATTGAATTAGTAGAGCCTGGTTCTCCAACATCATTTAAAAGGAATG
>CAJQTC010000017.1 GCA_905618885.1 uncultured Pelagibacteraceae bacterium | reverse complement strand
TTCTTCGATTTGTTTTAATTTGTTGAGTTTAAATAATTTACCGAATAGACCGTGGTGATTACCGCTTAATATTATCAAACCTTCATTTATATTTTTAAGTTCACTAATATTGCAGTGCGGGTCAGTTCTTTCATCTGAATCTAAATAACTTTTTGACGACAATTTAATTAGATTTTTATATCCATGTAACGAAGTAGCAAATAAAGGTAATTTACCTATGGAATTTTCTATAGAAAAATTAATTTGTGTTCCTATTATAGGGTGTGTGCCAGACTTACTAACTTTCTCAGCAAATTCTAAAGCCCCGCATAGATTTAAACTATCGCAAATTCCTATATTAGGTATTTTTTTTTCCTTACAGTGTTGAGCTAAATCGTCAATCTTAACTGCACCTTCACAGATGGAGTATTGAGTGTGTACTTTAAAGTTGTTAAATATTTTAACATTAGGCATTAACTCTTTTTATATTACCATCTAAAATACTCAACTTGTAATCTGCTTTATTAGCTAAATCTCTATTGTGAGTTGCAAAAATTATAGTCTTATTTAATTTTTTTAGTTTTAAAAAATATGAAAATATTTCTTGTGATGTTTTGTGGTCTAAGTTTCCAGTAGGTTCATCTGCTAAAATTAAATCTGTTTCAGAAATTAATACCCTTGCGATTGCAACTCTCTGCTGTTCTCCGCCAGACAGTTCATCTGGATAATGATTCTTTCTACTTTTTAAATTAAAATCTGCAAGTATCTTTTCTGCTTTTTTTTGTGATAATTGTATTTTTTCTTCTCTTATTATTAATGGTAAAACAACATTTTCTAGAGCTGTAAAATCAGTAAGAAGATTGTTATCTTGAAAAATTATAGAAATGTGTTTTTTTCTGATGTTATTTTTTTTTTCTTCATTTAAATTTTTCATATCTTTGTTGTTAAAAATAATTTGACCAGATGTAGGAGTATCAATTAGAGAAATCATATTTAATAAAGTTGATTTTCCCGAACCAGACGGCCCGACTATAGCCACTAGGTCCCCTTTTTTGATCTTTAATGTTACATTTTTAAAGATTTCTATTAGTCCGTTTCTGTGACGAAAACTTTTATTGATTTTATTAATTTCTAAAATGATATTATTCATATTTTAATGCTTTTATAGTGTCCATCTTAGATATAGCGATAGCTGGGATTAATGAAGCTAAACTTGTGGTAGCTAGAGAAAAAATAAAAATAATTGTAATTGAAAAAGAATTTATTTCACTTGGAAGTTCATCTAAAAAATATACATCACTGGGAAATATTTCAACATTAAGAATGTAAGATAAAAACACTCTTATAGATTCTATGTTTTCTGAAAATAAAACTCCAATAAAAATACCAGAAACACTAGCTATAAAACCAATTGTAAAACCAGTTAGGAAAAAAGATTTTATTATTGAATTGTTACTTAAGCCTAGAGTTTTTAAAATAGCAATTTCTTTAGTTTTATTTTTAATAAGAATAGTTAAACCAGAAACAATATTAAAAGCTGCTACAATAATAATTAAAGTTAAAATTATAAACATTACATTCCTTTCAACTTTAAGGGCACTGAAAAAAGATTTATTTAAATCTATCCAACTATAAACATAAAAATTATTATTAATTGTTTCTATCTTATTTTTAACCTCATTAGCTTTTAGTGGATTTGGTAAATAGACTTCTAGGCTAATGTCACGTTTAGTTTTGCCAAAAAAAAATAATGTTTCATCTAAGCTTAGAAAAACAACATTTTTATCAAACTCATAAAATCCACTGCTAAAAATACCTCCTACTGAATAAGTCTCTTGTTTAGGCAGACCTCCAAAAGGAGTTCCGATATATACAGATGAGAGGAGGTTGATTTTATCACCAACAGCTAAATTTAATTCTATTGCCAATTCTTTACCAACAACAATTTGACCTTTTTTAATTTCATTGTTCTCACCTTCGATTAAAATTTTTTTTAAAAAAATGGAATTTTTTTTATTTTCTGTATCTAAACCTTTAATAATTAAACCTTTTGCATAGTCATTATTAATAACTACTCCTTCGCCGCTATAAGAATCTAAAATCTGTACGTTTGGAAAATTTTTATTTAATTGATCTCTAAATTTTGATTCTATTTTTTCGTTGTTGTACGGTTTAATAATTATATGAGGATTAAACCCAAGAATTTTGTTAGTAAGTTCTGTTCTAAAACCGTTCATAACGGACATGACTATAATTAAAATCGCAACACCAAGCATTATTCCTATAAATGAAAAAATTGAAATAACTTTTAAAAAACCCTCTTTTCTTTTAGGTTTTAAATTTCTTAAAGCTATTAATCTTTCTGCTGCGGTAAACAATTTAATTTTTTATTTTTTCTTTAATCTCTTCTAGGTTTAAAAGTGTTGAATTTTCACCTACCTCTTTAAATTCAAATTTATCTTCTTCGGACTTAGACCCGATTATAATTTGATAAGGAATACCGATTAAATCGTGTTTTTTAAATTTAGCTGACATATGTTCATCAACATCGTCTAAAAGTACGTCAATTTTTTGTTTCTTAAGCTCTTTGTAGATTTTATTAGCAGTTTCAAGGCTTTGTTTGTTGTTCTTGTTTATATTTGGAATAATTACAACATCATAAGGCGAAACTGATTTAGGCCATTTCATAACATTGTTTTGGAAATTTACTTCGATCAGAGCCCCCACCAATCTGGACACTCCTATGCCATACGACCCCATTTTAACTGGGACTTTTTTTCCCTGCTGGTGATCTACTAAACAGTTAAGAGGCTTTGAGTATTTTTCGCCAAAATAAAAAATATGCCCAACTTCTATTCCTTTTGTGGAAATTTGATCACCCTTCTTAACCATTGTATCAAAATCTTTCTTATTAAACTTTTCGTCAGTAACAGCATAAAAGGATGAGTAGACATTTCTCATCTTTTCTAAAGATTTTTCGCTAAACTCATATTTATCAGTATCTATATCAAAAATTTTTTTATCTGCGTAAACATTACTTTCTCCAGTATCTGCTAAAATAATAAATTCATGAGATAGCTCACCTCCAATAGGTCCTGTATCTGCCGCCATTGGTATTGCTTTGAGTTCAAGTTTTGAAAAAATTTTTAAATAGGAGTAAAACATTTTATTATAAGATTTTTTTGCTTCTTCATCGCTAATATCAAAAGAATAAGCATCTTTCATATAAAACTCCCGACATCTCATAATGCCAAATCTTGGTCTTACTTCGTCTCTAAACTTCCATTGAATATGGTAAAGCATTTGAGGTAATGATTTATATGACTTTATGCTTGCTCTAAAAATTTCAGTTATAAGTTCTTCATTCGTGGGTCCGTAAAGCATTTCTCTCCCTTGCCGATCTTTAATTCTTAACATTTCATCACCATAATCATTATATCTCCCACTTTCTTTCCAAATATCTGCTGACTGTATAGTTGGCATTAACATTTCTTGTGCACCAATACCGTTTTGTTCTTGCCTAACTATATTTTCAATTTTTTTCATAACTTTAAAACCCAATGGTAGCCATGAATAGATTCCAGCTGACGATTGCTTAATCATTCCGATTCTAAGCATAAGTTGGTGAGATTTAATTTTTGCTTCAGATGGTAAATCTTTTATTAATGGTAAGAATAATTTTGACAGCAGCATTATTGTAAATAACCTCTTAAATTTAAATAATTTTGACTTACTAGATAATATATTACTAAAAAAATTATTGAAGTAATTAAAGTAGTTATTAAAAATTTTTTTTTAATTTCAGGGTTTTTTGGAGCACCTCGGTCATTTCCGTGTAGTTCATCCGTAAATTTTGCATTCTGTGATTTTATTCCAATTGGTAGAATTGAAAAAAAAACTATCCACCAAATTGATATATAAACTATTAAAGATCCTGTCGTAGACATTAAATTCTCGCTAAATTAATTCTAGTGTAAGGTTTTTTTCCTGTTTTTTCTCTTACAATTCTTCTGCAGTTTTGTTTTAAGGCCTCTATTAAGTTGTATTCTTGTTTTTTATTTTGCAATGAAAATGTTTTACAAATTTCAGATATTTCATCTTCCATATCAAAAATAAATGTATCGTCTAAATCGTCTACTGGAAGACCTTTAAAGGAGATCACCGGTTTTCTGATTTTACCGTTATTACCAATTGGTAATGTAACTTCTAAATATCCATTAATTGCTAAGTTTCTTCTCTCTTTGATCGAGTTAGAGTCATCTCTTACTGATACAGAACCATCTAGATACATTCTACCCGATGGAGCTTTATCAATTATCTTAGGTGTTTCACCAGGATAAATTTTAATAATGTCTCCATTTTCTATTTGCAGGCTATGTGGAACTTTCATTTCTTTGGCAAATTTTGCTTGTTCAATCATATGACGGTGTTCTCCATGAACCGGTATAATAGATTTTGGTTTTACCCAGCTATACATGTCTTTTAAATCATCTCTATTAGGGTGCCCAGATACATGAACAAAGGCATTTTCTTCAGTTATGATTTCTATATTGTTTTTTACAATTTCATTATGCATTGCATATAATTTTTTTTCATTACCAGGTATAATTTTTGAAGAAAAAATTACTGTGTCATTTTTTTCTAGAAAGACATCAGGATGAATGCCAGAAGTAATTCTTTTCATTGCACCCATGGGTTCACCTTGACTACCCGTGCACAAATAAATAATTTTATCTCTTGATATATTCTTTGCGTCTCTAGGATCTGTTGGCTCTATTAAATTTTGTAAATAACCGCATTGTTTTGCGGCTTTATAAATTCTATGCATGGATCTACCAACTAAAGATATTTGTCTATTTGATTTTTGCGCACAATAAAAAACTGTTTCCATTCTTGCAACATTAGAAGCAAAAGTAGTGACAATAATTTTTTTTTTTAAATCTAATATAATTTTTAAAAGACTTTCCCTAACATCAGACTCGGAGCCAGCTCTACCCTCGCTAAAAACATTTGTAGAATCGCATACCATAGCTAAAACGTTTTGAGTTCCTATCTCTTTTAATTTTTTTTCATCAATTTTTTCACCTATTAGGGGATTGGGGTCGCACTTCCAATCACCGGTGTGTAACACTATTCCTGCAGGAGTTTTTATACTAAGTCCGTTAGGTTCTAGAATTGAATGTGTTAAGGTGATAAATTCAATTTCAAAAGGACCGAGGTTTATCTTGCCATTTAGTGGAACTATTTTTAAATAGTTTGTGATATCAATTTTTTTTTCTTTAAATTTCTCTTTTAATAAAGCTGCAGTAAAAGGTGTTGCATAAATTTTACATTTAAGCTGTGGCCATATAATTGCAACAGATCCTATGTGATCCTCATGAGCATGTGTTAATACAATACCTAATAAATCTTTTTTCTTGTCTATTAAAAAACCTGGGTCAGGGTAAATTAAATCAATACCGGGTATAGAGTCATCTGCAAAAGTGACCCCCATGTCTACTGCTATCCATTTTTGATTATCTTGTTCGCCATAGGCATATAAATTTAAATTCATTCCTATTTCACCAGAGCCACCTAGCGGACAAAAGAGTAGTTCTTCTTTTTTCATTTGATTAAATTTTTGTAAATATGCATGATGCCTTTTATAGTAATGTTTGGCTCAATGGTTGACTTATTATTAATAAATTTAGAAAAAATTTTTGAATATCCGCCTGTTAGAATTATCTTAAAGCTACAATTAAAAGAAGTTTTAATTTTTTTAATTATATTATTTATTAAACCTTGATAACCCCAAAGAAAACCAGCATTAAGAGCGTCTTTTGTGTTTTTTCCATACGTTTTTAAATTAACTTTTAAGTTAAATATAGGCAAAGATGCTGTAAATCGATTTAAATTTAATATTGAGAGCTTAATGCCTGGCGTAATAACACCACCTTCGTATACACCAGGATTTCTTACAATATCAAATGTAGTTGCTGTACCAAAATCTATAATCAAACAGTTTTTTTTATATAGACTGTAAGCACCAATTGCATTGGCAATTCTATCTGATCCCAATTGATTATATTTATCAATATTTATCTTTATCAAATCTTTAAGAGAAAGTTTTTTAATTTCATAAACTTGATATTTTTTTATTTTAAGAAATTGATTTATTTTTTTATAAGCTTTTGGCACAACGCTAGAAAATAAAATTTTTTTTTTAATATCTTCTCTTAAAACAGGTTTAAGTAATTTCATTAATTTTTTTTCTTTAATTATTTTATTAGTTTCAATATTATACACATTTATAATTTTTGATTTTTCATCTACTATACATAGTTTTGTTATTGTGTTTCCGATATCGCCAATTAATATTTTCATTTATCTATTTATA
>CAJQTC010000016.1 GCA_905618885.1 uncultured Pelagibacteraceae bacterium | reverse complement strand
TTTTATATTTGATATTATACTTATGTTTATAGCTGGTGTTTCCATAAACAGTAATATTTTTTTTATATTTACTCAATTTTATTACAGAATTCAAAAAAATCGAAACGGCCCCAGGATAAGTAGGTGAAAAATTTTCTTTATAAGGGAGTAAGATAGATATTTTCATAAATATTTATTTTTTATTTGATTCCTTAATTTTCTATTTTTCTTTATATAATATTCTCTTAAAATTGCTTTATTTTTTGATAAAAATTTTTCCTTATAAATAAGCTTCCATTTACGACCTCTAGTAAATTTTGCCCCTTTACCACTGTTATGTAAGCTGATTCTATTTTTTAAATTTTTCGTGTAACCGACGTAAGTAATAGTTTTTTTACCGACTATTTTGAGCATATAGACGTAATAGCTCATTAAACAATTAAATTAGTATCCTTTTCCGGTGTCTTTTTTTTGATCTTTTCTAATTATACTTAAAGCAGCTTTTGCTGCAGCAGTCATAAATCTTTGATCGGTACCTACCGTAACAAGTTGAAACCCTTTTTTTATCATTTTTTGAGCATATTCGGGTTGGGCATTTTGAATCCCGGCAATGATTTTATTTTTTTTAGCATGTTCTAAAATTTTCATTATGACTTCATAAACAGGATCCCCCTCTGGTTTGTCAAAACTCGGCTTTTCTCCGACTGCTAAACTTAAATCTGCAGGACCTATGTAAATACCATCAAGTCCAGGTGTTTGCATGATTTCATCAAGATTATCTAACGATTCTTTTGTTTCAATCATTGCAAATTTTAAAATTTCACTGTTTGCTTCATCTGCATAGTCAAGACCTCCATAAACTAAGCCTCTAATGGGACCATAACTTCTGTATCCTCTTGGTGGGTACATACATGCTTGAACAAAATTTTCAGCTTCTTTTCTATTACTAACCATGGGACAGATAATACCATATGCACCTGCATCAAGAATCTTCATTATTTGACCGGGCTCATTCCAGTTAACTCTTGCTAACGGAACAACGTCAGTTGTTGAAATAGCTTGAAGCATAGAGATAGCATGTGAATAATCAATTACTCCATGTTGCATATCAAGTGTAAGCGAGTCCCAGTTTTGGTTTGCCATCAATTCTGCTGTAAAAGAATTTGGTATTTGCAACCAACCATTTATAGCTGTACCGCCTTGTTTAAATATTTCTTTTAATTTGTTTTTTCTCACGATTAATAATTTATACCAAAGTGAGTGTATTTTACATTTAGATAGTCTTTAATCGCCATAGACCCACCTTCTCTACCGTACCCAGTTTGTTTCATTCCGCCAAAAGGCGTTTCCGCAAATGCGATCGCTGGCGTATTTACAGCACATGTTCCAGTTTCCATTTGCTCAGAAACTTTATGAGCTCGTTCAAGGGAGTTAGTATAAACATAACTGGCCAGCCCTAAATCATTGTCATTAGCTCTTTTGATCACTTCTTCTGTGTCTTTAAAAGTTAGAATTGGAACTAAAGGACCAAATGGCTCTTGCGTCATTATTGTAAAGTCATCTTTTACATTATCAAAAATTGTTGGTTCATAAAAATAACCTTTGTTAAATCCAGCTGGTTTCCTTCCACCACATAAAACTTTAGCACCTTCTTTTTTAGTCGTTTCAACTAAGGCTTCAATTTCTTGTAATCTTTTTTCAGTAGTTAAAGGACCTAAGATTGTATCTTTGTTAATTCCATTACCAATCTTAAGTTTGGTTGTTTTAGCAACAAGCATATTAGCAAATTCATCTTTTTTCGATTCATGTATGTAAAATCTATTAGGAGATATACAGACTTGTCCATTATTTCTGAATTTTGCTGTGATAGCCATGTCCGTCACTTTATTAATATCGACATCATCAAAAACTATAAATGGTGAATGACCACTAAGTTCCATAGTAACTCTTTGAACTTTATCAGCTGCTTGTTTTAAAATTAATTTTCCAACTCTTGTTGAGCCTGTAATTGATATTTTTTTAACAATATCAGATGAAATTAGTTGTGATGAAATCCCTGCTGGATCACCAGATAATAAATTTACTACTCCTGGGGGTACACCTGCATCACTAATAATATTCATTAATTCCATAACACTTCCTGGTGTAATTACATCTGGTTTACAGATAACAGAACATCCCGCACCTAAAGCTGTTGAAATTTTTCTTGAAGCTAAAACTATTGGAAAATTCCATGGTATCAAAGCTGCTACAACACCAACAGGTTCGTATTTAATAAACATTCTTGTATTTTCAAATCTACTTTCAACTATTTGACCATAAATTCTTTTTGTTTCTTCCGAATTCCATTCAAAGATATCTGCTGCACCACCAACCTCACCTGCTGCTTCTGTTAATGGTTTACCAACTTCTAGAGTTAACCATTTAGCTAAAACGTCTGAACGTTCACGCATTAAGTCTGCGATCTTTCTTATTATTTTAGCTCTTTCCCAGGGTGGAGTTTTTCTCCAAATCTCCAAGCCTTTCTCAGCAGATTTGAGGGCTTTATTAATATCGTTTTCAGATGCCTTCGATGCTTTACCTAAAACCTCTTCCGTTGCAGGGTTAATAACATCGTAAGTTTCACCGTTTTCAGATTTGTGCCATTTACCGTCTATGAATTGTCCAAACTTTTCGTACATAAATTTTATTATTGCTTAAATGAATTTAATTACTTATTTTCCAGCTTAAAGAAATTATGAAAACAATTCAACTAACTTGTGCTCACGCTGTTGTTAAATATATAATAGCTCAAAAAACACTTATTGAAGGAAAAAAAGTACCTTTATTTCCAGGTGTATTTGGTATTTTTGGTCACGGCAATGTTGCTTGTCTTGGACAAGCGCTACAAGAAAATCAAAAAGACTTGCCAACATGGAGAGGACACCATGAAACTAATATGGCATTAACTGGCATTGCTTATTCACGAGCCAAAAGAAGAAAACAAATTTTTGTTGCAACTTCATCTGTGGGTCCAGGTGCTACTAATATGGTAACAGCTGCTGGTGTAGCAATGAGCAATCGTATTCCAATACTATTTTTACCAGGAGATACATTTGCTAACAGGATGCCAGATCCTGTTTTGCAGCAAGTAGAAAATTTTAATAACCCTGGTGTTACGGCAAATGATGCTTTTAAACCAGTGACAAGATATTTTGACAGGATTACTAGACCTGAGCAAATAATATCTAGTCTTCCACACGCTGTTCAAGTTATGCTGGATCCAGCTGATTGTGGGCCTGCATGTATTTCTCTAAGTCAAGATACTCAAGGTGAAACATTTAATTATCCAGAAGATTTTTTTCAAGAAAAAGTTCACATCATTAGAAGATCTAGACCAGATGATTTTCAAATTAAAGAAGCAGCTGATTTAATAAAAAAAGCTAAAAAACCTATTTTAATTTCTGGTGGTGGTGTTTTTTATTCTGATGCAATGGATGATTTAAGTGATTTTGCTATTAAACATAATATTCCTGTAACACAAACCATTATGGGTTACTCTACAATGAAGAAAGACCATTCGCACTACACTGGAGCTATTGGTGGTCTTGGTGGTAAAGCCGCAAATAATTTAGCAAAAGAAACAGATGTTGCAATAGCTGTTGGTACTAAATTAGCAGATTTTACTACTGGGTCATGGGCAAATTTTGAAAACCCAAATTTTAAATTAGTTTCAATTAATGCCGGAAGATTTGACGCAAACAAACATATGGCCAAAGCTGTAGTCGGTGACGCAAAAGTAAGTTTAATAGAACTGTCACTAGCATTAGGATCTTGGAAAGCTGATGATAATTGGCATAAAAAATCTAGAATAGAGTTAAAAACTTGGGAAGAATATGTAGACAAAGAAAGTGCTCCAACAAACCAAAAATTACCAAGCTACGCACAAGCAGTCGGTGCATGTTATAGAAATTCTGACCCAACAGACATTGCAGTTACAGCAGCTGGAGGTTTAGTTGGAGAAGTTGTGCAGGTATGGAAACCTAGAGAACTTAATACACATGAAACTGAATGGGGTTTTAGTTGTATGAGCTATGAAATATCAGGAGCATTAGGAATAAAAATGGCTAATCCAGATAAGGAAGTTGTATCTTTTGTTGGTGATGGTTCTTATTTGTTATTTAACTCTGATATTTATAGTGCCGTTATAACTAATCATAAATTAATAATAGTTGTTTGTGACAATGGAGGTCACGCTGTGATTAATAGACTTCAACTCTATAAAGGCGGTAAGGAATTCAACTGTATGTTAAAAAGCTCTAAAACTCCTAACTTAGTTTCCGTTGATTTTGCTGCTCACGCCAAAAGTATGGGTGCTGAAGCAGAACATGTAAATTCAATATCTGAATTAGAAGAGGCTTTTAAAAGAGCTAAAATATCAAAGAATACGTATGTGATATCCATACATACAGATGGATATCAATGGTTAGAAGGTTCAGCCTATTGGGAAAGTCCTACCCTATCAATGCCTACTACGGAAGAAAATAAAAAAGCATTAAAAGATCACCTTGAGGGAAAAAACAAACAAAGAAAAGGTGTTTAGTTTCAATGAATAAAGTTTTTAAAGTAGGCCTTATAGGTTGTGGGCATATAGCTGAAACTTATTTCAGAGCTCATCAATATTTTAACAATATTAAGATTATTAAGTGTGCAGATATTAATTTAGACGCAGCAAAACGTTGTGCAAAAACTTACAATATTGAAGCTGTGTCAGTAAAAGAAATATTAGAAGATAAAGAAATAGAAATAATTCTTAATTTAACTATACCAAAAGCACATTACGAGATTGCAAAAAGATCTTTAGAAGCAGGCAAACATACATATAGTGAAAAACCTTTAGCTATAGATTTTGACGAAGGAAAAGAACTTCTTGAACTCTCAAAACAAAAAAAATTATACATAGGATGTGCACCTGATACTTTTTTGGGTGGCGGTATTCAAAAAACTAAAGAACTTATTGATAGTGGTTTAATTGGAGAAATAAAATTAGGTAATGCAATATTTGCTTTCCCGGGCGTACAATCATATCACCCTAACCCTGAGTCATGGTTTGATATAAAGGGTGGTGGTCCAGTTATTGATATGGGACCTTATTATTTCACTGCCTTAGTAAACTTACTTGGTCCTGCAAAAAATGTTCAAGGTAGATCTTTAAAAATGTTTAATGAAAGAGTAATTGGTATAGGCCCAAAAAAAGGGAATAAGTTTAAAGTGAGTTGTCCTACTTCATATTTAGCAACAATAGAATTTGAAAATAATTCAATTATACAAGTAACTTTGTCGTTTGATGTAGTTGCTCATCAAAGAAATCACATTGAAGTTTACGGAACAAAGGGCTCGGCAATAGTTCCAGATCCTAATATGTTTGGTGGTTCTTGTCATATTTTTACTAATTCAAATGACAAATGGGATGAATATAAAACTGATAAAATGAATTTAGGAAAAATTAATATTACTAGTCAAAGTTCAAGAGCAAATGAGTCTGCTTCAAATGCAAACTACAGAGGTGTCGGCTTATCTGAGATGGCTTACTCTATAGAACAGAACTTAGAACACAGATGTTCTGGTGAACTTTCTCTACATGTGCTTGATATGATAGTTTCTACAATGAAAGCTTGTACAACATCCTCTCCGCAAGAAATTAAAACAACTTGTAAAAAACCAAATTTTTTTTCAGAAGACGAAGTGAAGAAACTATTAATTATCTAAATTATACCTGCGTCAACCATATAGTAATGATTAGTACATCCGGAAGATTGATCTGAAGAATAAAACATAACTACTTGGGCAACTTCAGCTGGCGTTAACTGTCTTTTAAGACACTGCTTGTCTAGAATAATTTTTTTATACTCTGGCGTTAACCACATTTTTATCTGTCTTTCAGTTGCAATAGATCCGGGTACCACAGAATTTACTCTAATATTATACAAGCCAAGATCTCTAGCAAAAGATCTGGTCATGCCAAGGATTGCTGCTTTAGAGGTTGTATAAGCAGGCATGCCACCCTCACCCATCATCCATGAAACAGATCCCATATTAACTATTGCACCCCCTAAATTTTCAATCATACTTTTCTTAACGGCTTGGATAGTAAAAAAGAAATGTTTTAAATTAACATTGATTCTGTCTTCCCAGTATTCTTCTGTTACCTCATCTATAGTATGTCTTTGATCGTTAGCAGCATTATTTATCAATATATTTATTGGACCATTATCTTTTATAGTTTTATAAATTACACTTTGTGTTTCTTTGATATTTTTAAGATCACATTTTACAAAACTTGGAATTGAAAATTTTTTGTTTTTACAGGTATTAATTACTTTTTGAGATTCTTCTTCATTTATGTCTAGAAAAAAAACTTTACTTTGTTGTTCGCAAAAATGTTCAACAATTGAAGCTCCGATACCAGAACCACCGCCTGTCACAAAAACATTTTTATTTTCTAGATCGAAATATTTAACTTTCATTATATTTTTTCCTTTTGTTTTTATTTTTAAATATTGAATTTAGTTTATATCAAAGAACAAATTAAATTTTATCTATAAATATGTATATATATTTTAAAGACCAATTCAAAGTGCTGACGTACGTCCTAATCTTGCTGCACCTCTAACACCGCTAGCATCTCCATACTTTGGTTTTAAAAAAATTCCCTCATATTCCCTTCCAGTAACATATTCCGAAACATATGAATGAATTTCATTTAGAAAATCAATCTCATTTGAAACACCACCTCCAAAAACAAAAGCGTCTGGATCTAAAATATTTATTATTGCAGATAGAGACATGGCTAGATTTACCTTAAACTCATCAATTAATTTAGTGGCTTCTAGATTTTTTTTTCTGTAGAGCTCAAAAATTTCGTTAGTTTTTAAGTTTTTTTTGAATTTCATATTAAATCTTTTAGCCAAAGAAAGACCTGAGATAAAACTTTCAACTTCACAGTCTCTGTAAACTTTACTTACAAGACCTTCTTTAGTCGCGGCAATAAATGGAAGTTGATTATGACCCCATTCACCAGCTACACCATTAGGACCTGATACAATTTTTTTATCTATAACTAATCCACCACCAACACCCGATCCAAGTATAATTCCATAGACAACTTTATAGTTCTTACCAGCACCATCTATCGATTCTGAAAGAGCAAAACAATTTGCATCATTTTCACAAAAAACTTCTTTGTTTAATAATTTCCTCAAGTCTTGTTGAAATGGTTTTTTTTCAAGCCAATAACAATTTGGAGCATTTTTAACAAGGCCAGTTTGTGGCGAGTGTATACCGGGATGGCACACACCTATAGGTAAAGTTTTATTGAACGTTTTTTCTAGATTATCATTAATTTCTTTAACTGTTTTAACAATCTGGTCATATTCTTTTGGACAAGATGTTCTTGAACGATGATGTTCTGAGCCATTGTCCTCTAAAACAACACTTTCTATTTTTGTTGCCCCAACATCAATTCCAATTTGCATATCTTATTAAATTTTAATTATTTTTTTTAATTTTAAAGATTTAGCTGCAGCGACCGCTAATACTAAAGCTTGATGTCCATCATCGAAATTGGCTCTTGGTTGTTTTTTTTTGGTAGCTAGATCAGCAAGATCATGTAGCTGTAGGTAATAAGCTTCTTGATATCTCTCAATAAAAAAATTTAATAGTTTCTTTTTGGTGTTAGTACCCTGACTGTTGCTTAGTTCAACTTCACTTTCTCGCTTATTATTTGATATTAACATACCTTTAGTTCCAAAAACTTCAACTCGTTGATCGTGACCATACGAAGAATGTCTTGCGTTATTTATAGTGCAGAGCACACCTTTTTTAGATTTTAAAACTACTGTGGCTAATTCATAATCATTAACTTTTTTAAATAATGTTGCATATTCAGATAAATCACTGGTAGTAGCAAAAACTTCTTTAATAGGGTCATTTTTTAAATAAAATCTAATAAGATCAAAATCATGAATAATCATATCTTTGAATATTCCTCCTGCAGTTTTTAAATATGCTAACGGGGGAGGAGCAGGATCTCTACAAGTAATAATAATTTTTTGTAATTGGCCAATTTTTTTTTGATCAATTGATTTTTTTAAGTAATAATGACCAGGATCGTACCTTCGGTTAAAACCTATTTGAATACGAGGTGAAAATTTCTTTATATATTTTTTACAACTTACTATTTTGTTTAAATCAAGATCTAATGGTTTTTCACAAAATATTGTTTTCTTGTGAGCGGCTGCCTCTCTAATAAAGTTAATATGCGTAGGCGTTGAAGAGGCAATAAAAATTACATCTATATTCTTATCTTTAAGTGCAATATTATAGTCTTTAATTGATTTAGCTTTAAGATTGCTTTCTGATTTCTTTGATAATCTTGGGTCTCTATCATAAACATATTTGAGTTTGAACTTTGGATGCTTAAAAATATTTTCTCCGTGCATTTGTCCAATACGCCCAAAACCAAATAAAGCTACATTAATCATTAAAATTTAAGCCACTTTTTTTTTCTTGATGAGTCTATGCAAGTTTGAATAAATTTAGCAGTCAGTAGCCCTTCGTGAGCTGTAGGATAGTAACGTATTTTTTTATTATCTTTAGAATTTATATGGTCTGCAACTTCATTGTATATATTTGCAAATGCATCAACATAACCTTCTGGATGACCAGATTTTACGCGTGCAAAATTTTTAGAAAAATCGGCTTCATGAAAACCTTTTTCTAAAATTTTTACGGCACCTTTTGATGGATTAAGTCTTAAGTAATTTGGATCATTTTGAACCCACTCTAAACTACCTTTAGATCCAAAAATTCTTATTCGTAAGCCATAGTTTCCTCCTTTAGCAGAAATGCATGTCCAAAACATACCTTTAGCTCCATTTTCGTAGTTAAGTAAAACTTGTGCATTATTGTCTAAATTTATTTTTTTGTTAAATTTTTTTATATCAGCGAATAAAGAGCTACCTTTAAGACCGCTTATATAGTTCGCAAGATGGTATGCGTGGGTTCCTATTTCATTTAGAACAGCAGATGAGCCAACTACATTTTTATCTAACTTCCATCTAAAAATTTTTTTTGAATTTTTTTTTGTAACTTCAATTCCATTTGACCAATCTTGAACGTATTCAACGTTAACAAATTCTATATTTCCTATTTTTCCATCTTTTACTAATTTTTTTGCCATCCTAACCATTGGATAGGCAGAGTAGTTATGTGTTAATCCATAGATAATCTTTTTGTTTTTTTTAATTGTTGAATATAGTTTTTTTGCCTGATCATATGTGGAAGCAAACGGTTTGTCAGATATGACATGAAAATTTTTTTTAATGAAATATTCCGCTATTATTTGATGGCTACCCGGAGGTGTCATTATTGCGACAACATCAATTCCATCTTCTCTTTCAGATTCTCTGTCAGCCATTGTTTTGTAATTAGAATAACATCTATCCTTGTTTAGATTTAAAGACGATCCAAATGAAGAACTAGTTTTAACATTTCTTGAAAAAGAACCTGCGCAAATTTTGTATTTTCCATCAATACCTGATGAAATTCGGTGTATATTGCCTATCCAAGATCCTGGACCCCCACCTACTATTCCTAATTTTAAAATTTTTTTCATTTGATGTAATATTATTTAATAATATATATATTTTAAAAACAAATTAAAACATTATTTATATATGAGTATAAAAATTGGAGTTTCACCTATTGCTTGGAGTAATGATGATTTTCCTGAGTTGGGTGGAGATACAACCTTAGAACAATGCTTAAAAGAAACTAATGAAATTGGTTTTTCAGGTATTGAGGCGGGTGGAAAATTTCCAAAAAAATCTAGTGAATTAATTCCTAAGCTTGAAAAAGAAAATCTTAAATTATGTTCTGGTTGGTATGGTGCCAACTTATTAAAAAACTCCGTTAAGGAAGAACTCTCTATAATGAAAGAACAATTAGACTTATTTAAAGAGTGCGATGCTCCATGTATAGTCTTTGCGGAGGTATCTGGTTCTATACAAGGTGAAGTAAAAACACCTCTTTCAAAAAGACCAATACTTAACAAAGAAGAATGGAGAACTTTTTATTATAAAATTAATGAAATTAGTAAATATATGGAAGATAGTGATATGCCTTTAGCTTACCATCACCATATGGGAACAGTCGTTCAATCTCAAGAAGACACCGAAAGACTTATAGACAACACTTCAGATACAGTAAGACTGCTAATCGATACAGGACATATGATGTTTGCTGGTGGTGATTTTGTTAAAATTGCAAAAGATTATTCCTCAAGACTACATCACATTCACTGTAAAGATATTCGAAAAGATGTTTTGGAAAATTCACTTAAAAATGACTTGAGCTTTATAGAGGCTTTTTTTGCCGGTGCTTTTACGGTGCCTGGTGACGGATGTATTAATTATGAAATATTTTTAAAACTTTTAAAAGATTTTAATTATAATGGTTGGCTTGTAGTAGAAGCTGAACAGGATCCTAGGAAAGCTAATCCTTTAGAATATGGGAAGATAGGATTTAATCACTTAAAAAAAATAGCTTTAAATTGCGGGTTTGATATTACTCGGTAAAAACTTAATAATTGTTAACTTCATCAATAGAAGGCATTGAATTAGCTGCACCTAATTTAGTGGTAGAAATACCGGCGACTTTATTAGCAAAAACTAAAGCTTTTTTGAACTCAAAGTCATTTGCTAATGCAAAAGCAAAAGCTCCATTAAATGCATCTCCTGCTCCTGTTGTGTCGACAACATCTGACTTTAGTTTGAAAACATCCACATAATAGTTTTCTTTTGAATTTGCAAAATAAACCCCTCTCGCACCAAGCGTAATAACAACATTGTTAATTCCTTTTTTTAATAAATCATTAGCAGCATCTTCTATATCTTTATCTGTTTTAATAATTTTGTTTAAATAAAAACCAGCTTCTTTTTCGTTGGGTGTAAAAAAATCAATTAATTGAAAGTCACTATCTTTTATTTTAGCTGCTGGAGCTGGATTCAATATTGTTATATTTCCTGATTCTTTCGCTTTATTTAACGCATAACTTGTTACATCTGATGGAGTTTCAAGCTGTGTTAAGAAAATCTTTGAATCTTTAATCAAGCTTATATTTTTATCTATATCTTTATTGTCTAAATGAGCTGCAGCACCAGGTACTACATTAATAATATTATCACCAGTTTTTTCATCAATCATTATACCGGCAACACCAGTAGTAAGATTGGAGTCTTGTATGACTGTATCCGTCTGCATACCTGAATTTTTATATAAAGCTAAAGCCATTTCAGCATGATTATCTTTCCCTAGTTTTGTTATAAACTTAACATCACCACCAAGCCTAGCAGCTGCAATCGCTTGATTAGACCCTTTCCCTCCTGGTCCCACCAAGTGTTTCGAGCCTAATACAGTCTGACCTCTTATTGGAATAGTATGGCTAAAAAAACATAAATCAGCAACGAATATGCCAAAAATACAAATTGATTTCATTATTTATCGAGAACCCAAACACTACCATCGGGTTTAATAACACCTTTAGTCATAATAAAACAACCAAAGGGTCTTGCATCTGTTGTTGTAACAATAGCGTAAGATTTTTTTGCTTCTTCATAAAAAGTTTGTCTTTCAATAGATCCGACTTCCCAATTACTGCCTGAAATTTTTTTAACTACATCAATAAATTCTTTGTGGGTGTCGGTTATTTCTTGTGGTCTGTCATCAACTTCCATTCTACTAACAGCTGCTTTACCTTGTGAGACTAGAAAACTGTCTAAAGGAAAAACTGATAGAATGGCTTTTGCTGCATCTGAAATATTAACACCATCTAAACGAACAACTCTTTTATTCATGGCATTAGCTGGGAAATTTCCATCTGCTAGAACTAATTTGTCTCCATGACCCATTGTTCTTAATATAAATAAAAGTTCTGGACTTAGGATTGGATTAATTTTTATAAGCATGTGAAATATTATAATACATAAAAAAAAAGGGTGGAATATAAATTCCACCCTTCTTATAAAATAGTTAAATACTATTTAAAGTCTTTAGCGTTCTTTTTAGTAACTAATTGAGTGCCAGTATCGATATTTGCAGCAATTTTTTTACCATTAGCTAAATCAAGAGCATACTTAACACCGTATGCACCCATGTTATATGAGAACTGAGCTATAGTTGCTGTCATGTCACCCGCTAGAATACTTTTCGCAGCATCTGGCGTAGCATCAAAACCAACTACAACAACATTTTTCATACCAGCATCTTTAATAGCTTGAATTGCACCTAACGCCATATTGTCGTTAGATCCAAAAACAGCTTTGATATTTGGGTTTTTTACTAAAATAGATTCAGTTACTGATCTAGCTTTAGCTGTGTCCCATTCAGCTGTTTGAGTTGCAACAAGATTAAGACCACAACCTTTAAATCCTTTTATTGCACCATCTCTTCTAAGTAATGCAGTCGATTGAGACTCAATACCAGTTAAAATAGCTACATCAGAACCTTTTGGGGTGTTGTCACAGATATACTTAGCAGCTAATTCTGCACCATTTTTATTATTTGTGCCAATAAAAGTTACACCTTTATTACTTCCTGCTGTGTCAACAAAAACTACAGGGATACCGCTTTTAATAGCGTCATCAACTACTGGAGCTAAAGCGTTTGGATCTGAAGGAGCAAGTGCTATAGCGTCTACGCCTTTAGCAATTTGATCTTCTAATTGATTTACTTGTGCTTGCACGTCACCTTCTTGTGGCGGGGCAATCATAATTAATTTAACACCTAATTTTTTAGCTTCTTCTTTTGCACCTTTTTCAACAGAAGCCCAAAAAGGGTTTCCTGAACCAGGTCCTTTAATGCTGAATAAGATTTTTTTTTCAGCAGAAATAGATGAAGTTGTTATACTTAGTACTAAAAATAGAGATGTAATTGTTACACCAATTTTTTTTATTATGTTCATAAATTCTCCTCTTAGTTTATTTTATAAAAGAATAAAATAGTATTTTTATATGAATTTCAACTTTTAATATAAATCATTGATTTTTTTAACTTTAAAAGACCAAAAAAAAACAAAGTTTATTAAATGTTTTTTATATTTCAACTAATGGGTGTATCTATTTTCTTGTACCAAAATCTTTTCTTAAGACGTCAATATAAACAGCTATAATTATTATGGCGCCAATTAAAACCTGCTGCCAAAATGCACTGACATCCATTAAGTTTAATCCATTTCTCAAAATTCCCATTATCATAACACCAGCAAAAACTCCGAGAACCGTACCTCTTCCACCAAAAAAACTTGCTCCACCAATAATACATGCAGCTATTGCATCTAACTCCGCATTCAATCCAGCATTAGGATAACCAGAATCTGCTCTGCCCGCTAAAATTAAAGCACCTATGCCAGACAATAAGCCACAAAGTGAATAAACAATTACCAAAATTTTATTTACATTGATACCTGATGCTCTAGCTGCATTTGGGTTTCCACCAATTGCATATATCCACTTACCTATCCTTGTGTGATTCATAAAAACCCAAAAAATAAAATAAACAATAGCTATCAAAACGAGACTCACGGGAAGATACTGAGATTCTTCTAGTCCTAGCCAAGTAAGATCTATTCGTCCATGACCGAGATATCTAACTTCATCGGTAAAACCACTGATTGGCACACCTCCGGATATAAGATTACCTGCTCCTCTAAAAATATATAACGTCCCTAGAGTCATGATAAACGGATGGGGCATTCTAAGAAGTGTAATTCCTAAACCGTTAAACATTCCGCAAAGAAGACCAGCTAACATAGGAACTAAAACAACTATATACCAAGGCATGCCTGCTTTAGCGACAATTGCCAAAACCATTAAGGACAACATCATAATTGAGCCAACAGACAGATCGATACCTGCTGTAACAATAACCATGAAGACTCCTAAAGCCAACATTGACTGCCATGAAATTTGCTTAAAAACATTTGTAACGTTTCTCCAAGAAAGAAAAACATCAGGTTGCATAATATGAAGAGCAAGTATCATTAATAAAAGTAAAATTAAAATACCGTATCTGTCTAGATAAGGAATTAATTTTAAAAATAAACTTTGATCTTTTTTTGGATTGTCCATTTTATTTTTTTCCCATTATCCATCCAATCACTTCATCTCGTGTTGTTTTGGAAAGCTCAGATTCTGCAAAATTTGTTCCTTGAAATAGTGCCATCACACGATCGCTCACAGCAAAAATATCATCCATTCTATGACTTATTATAATTACACTGACACCCATTTTTTTTAAACTATTTATTAAATCTAAAACTTTTCCAACTTCTTTAATTGCTAAAGCTGCAGTGGGCTCGTCCATGATTACAATCTTGGAATTAAAAGCTGTAGCTCTTGCTATGGCAATAGCTTGTCTTTGCCCGCCAGAAAGTTCCTCAACTTTTTGTTCTGCACTTTTGACATGTATTTTTAATTTATCTAAATGAGCTTCAGATAATTCTTTAATTTTTTTATAATCAAGTAAATTTAAGAAACCAAATTTTTTTGTTGGTTCGCGACCTAAAAAAATATTTTCACCAATTGGAAGATTTCCTGCCAAGGCTAGATCTTGATAAACCATTTCTAAACCTAGGTTTTGAGAATCTTTAGGACTGCTAAGAATTTCTTTATTTCCATTAAAAAATAATGAACCACTGCTAGGTTTGTAGAGGCCAGACAAAACTTTCATAAAAGTAGATTTACCTGCTCCATTATCACCTACAACACCTAGGCACTCACCCTCTCTAACGGTTAAGTTTACATTTTCAAGTGCAGTAATAGTTCCAAAATATTTACTTATATTTTTTGCTTCTAAAACAATATTTTTTGAGGATAGCATTAGTTTGCTAATCTATTAATTTCTTTAAGCTCAACTTCTAATTTATCTAATTCTTCACCACCAGCCATCATACTTAATAATTTTTCTCTTGATATGTCTTTCTTGTTATATGTGCCTAAGCTCTTACCTCTATTTAAAACTGTGAAACTATTACCGACAGGATAAGCATGATGAACGTTATGAGTTATTAATATAACCGCCAAACCTTGCGACGCAGCTTTTACAATGTATTTTAATACTACAGATGCTTGATGAACACCAAGTGCGGAAGTGGGTTCGTCTAAAACTAAAACTTTTGCACCAAAATATATAGCTCTACTAATAGCCAAACATTGTCTTTCACCACCAGACATTGTTCCTACAGCTTGTGATGGATCTCTAACATCAATTCCAATTTGTCCCATTCTTTCTGCGGCAATCTTATTGGCTTTTTCTAAATCAAAAGTTTTAAAAAAAGGAAGACCTTTAAGGGGCTCTCTGCCCATAAAAAAATTTCTTGTGACACTCATTAAAGAAACTAGAGCTAAATCTTGATAAACAGTAGCTATACCCATATCTAATGCATCTTTAGGTCCATCGAAAACTATCTTTTCACCTTCTATGATAATTTCACCTTCGTCTGGCTTGTAAACCCCTGCTAAAGTTTTAATTAAAGTTGATTTACCTGCGCCGTTGTCTCCTAACAAACACATTATCTCACCTTTTTTCAATTTCATTGTTACGTCTTTTAAAGCTATCACTTTACCAAAAAATTTACTTACGTTATTGAATTGAATTAGATAATCTGACATTATTTACTTTCTGTTACTTTTTTTCTAATGTAGTTATTAAAAATTACAGCTATCAACATCATCGCTCCTAAAAAAACTTTAAACCAATCGGTATCAACGTCTGTATAAAATATCCCCATAGAAACAGTACCGAAAATAATTGCACCAAATGCAGCACCTATGGCTGAACCATAACCACCTGTCAGTAAGCAACCACCAACAACAGCTGCGGCTATAGCTTCTAACTCTTTTAATGAGCCTCTCATAGTATCGGCTGAGCCAGCATCTAAAACTTGTATCGTTGCAAAAATTGTTGAAGCAACAGCAGTTGTTATAAATAAACCTATTTTAACCCTACCGACAGGAACACCAACATTTGTAGCACCATTTTTATCTCCACCCGATGCAAAAATCCAGTTTCCGTATCTAGTTTTAGTTAAAACCCACGTTGACAAAATAGCCAAAAAAATAAACCAAACTACTGAAGGAGGAATACCAGTAGCTAAAGGAGTTCCATCAGTTCTTAAATCAATTAAGTTCATTGAACCTAGCCAAACAAAAAACCACTTAAATGTATCTGTTGCAAACAACCAAGCTATGGGATCATTTTCAATTAAAACTCTCAAACCAGGTACTTGCGTACGACCTGTAATTAACCTTGTTAGAGCTAAAGTAGCTCCTCTTAAAATAAACAACATTGCTAAAGTTACTATGAAAGATGGTAGTCCTGTTTTAACAACTAATAGTCCATTGAAGTAACCAACAATAACAGCCATAGAAAAAGCAAAAATAATACTCATCCAAAGAGGCCATCCCCAGTATATAGCCGGTATAGCTATACAAATTCCGGCAAATCCAATCATCGATCCAATCGATAAATCAAATTCACCACCAATCATAAGTAAGGCAGCTGCAATAGCAATTATTCCAAGATTAGCAGATACATCAAAAAAATTTAACATGCCAAAGGCGCTGAACATACCCGTGTCACCCGCGACAACACCAAAAAAAATAAAAACTAATATAGCACCACCTAGAGCTCCTAATTCAGGTCGGTTTAAAAGCATTCTTAAAGGAGAAACTTTTTTCAACCTATCGTCTTGATTAAAACTATTTTTAGTATGAATGCTTTTAGATTTTGTAGACATAATTATTTAAGAAAGTTAAAAAAAAGGCCCAGTAAAGACGATCACTAGGCCTTTTTATCTTAATTTTTATCTATAACCTTGAGCAGCCCATTTAATTACGCTACTAGCATTTTTTGGCGTAACAAATCCTGGACCTGTCATAACTACACCAGCTGGCATAGTTCCGTATCTCATGTATTGTGCAAAGATTGCTACAGGTAAATAACCTTGAAGGTATTGTTGTTGATCGATTAAGAACTCAACTTTGCCAGCAGCTGCAGCTTTAAGCATATCTGGAGACATATCAAATGTTCCAAGTTTAACACTACCTACTTTACCGGCAGATTCTAAAGCTTTTAAAGCAGCTTCACCTGAAAGACCAGCGCCTAAAGTAAGAATAGTATCATAACCATTACCTAATTTTGCAGCTATAGCTTTTTGGATTTCAGTTGGGTCATTCGAAGTTCCAAGTATATCTACAGAACCACCAAAACCTTTTTTGAAACCAGCACATCTTCTGTCTAGAGCAACGTTACCAACTTCATGGTTAACGCAAAGAGCTTTTTTTCCACCTGCAGCTTTCATTTTTTGTCCGCCACCTACGCCTGCTTCAAATTCTGTTTGACCAACGTGAGCACTTATACCAAGCTTCATGTAGTCATCAGATCCTGAGTTCATAGAAATTACTGGTATACCAGCAGATATTGCCGCTCGAACTGATTTTCCTAAAGCAGCAGCGTCTGGTAATGTAATTATAATACCTTTTGGTTTTTGAGAAATAGCATTATCAATTAGTTTTGACATTTCTACCATGTCAAAAGTTGCTGGAGCAGTATATTTGCAAGATATTTTCATATCTTTACAAGCTTTATCAACTCCATTTTTTGCTACTGACCAGAAAGGATCGTTAGCCTGCCCATGCGAAACAACAATAATGTCGACTGCAAAAACAGATACTGTCATCATAGCCCAGCTTAAAAGAGCTACTACAGTTAAGTGTATTTTTTTCATTTTTTAATTCCTTATTTTTTTTTTTATAAAGTAGAACATAAACATAAAAAATAATGAATTCCAAAAAAAAATATAAGAATAAATTTCAACCTCTGGTAGATAATTTTATTGAAATTTGTTTTAAATGAACGAATAAACTAACGATAAACTGAAACTAATTCGTTATTTCCTGCTGCAACACATGGTGATTTTACACATGTACCAACAATCCATTCTGATCCAGGTTCAGCACTAAAATCATTTAATGATACAAAGATAACACCTTTGTTTGTTGATTGCCCTGCTTTTCCCTCAGCATCAATTCTTGGATCAGATGAAGATTGAATTAATTGTTTGTTTAGCGAGTAAGGGTCTTTTAATTTAATATTCTTTAAAATATGATCAATTATTATTGAAGATGTCCATTTAGAATCACAATCTTCTCCCCATGACGTTTGCTTTTGAGAATTTTGACTACATTTATTAATTTCATTATTTAACAATTCTACAACATTTGTATGGTTAGATTTAATGTCATTAACTTTTTCTAAGACACCCTTTCTTGTCGTAGCGGTCCAAATCAACATAACTAACACGTAAATAACTGATGCAATAACAAGAATTTCTAACGGACCAAAACTCTTAAATTTTTTTCTTAAATTAATCATAAGTTTACTAACATATTTTTGTTTACCTTTTTTTCAAAGAAATCAATAATATTTTGAGCTGTTTCTTTACCCATTCTTATTTTGCATTCATTAGTTAATGCGGCTGTATGAGGCGACATTATAATTCCTTTATTTTTCAAAAGCGGATTGTTTAAATTAATTGGTTCGTTAGAAAAAACATCAAGACCAGCAGCAAGAATAGTTTTTTCATTTAAAGCTTGATTTAAATCAGCTTCATTAACAATCCCACCTCTTGCTGTATTAATAATTACAGAGGTTTTTTTCATAGTTTTCATTTTTTTTAAATCTATTAAATCTTGGGTATTTTTATTTAACGGTATATGTAGAGATAAGAAATCTAAAGTTTTTAAAGCATTTTCGAAATTATCCACTTTTTCACCACCCATATTTCTTATTACTTGCTCATCAACAAAAGGATCAAAAACTTTAACCTTCATGTCAAAACCTAAGCATTTTTTTATAAGGTTCTTTCCTATTCTACCAAAACCAGCAATAAGAATTTCTTTGTTGTGTAATTCAAAAGTTTCAAATTTATTTATATTGCTTTTAAAATTACCTATTCTTACTTCGTTGTCTAAATTCAAAAAATTTTTTGATATAGTTAACATTAAATAAAAAACATGCTCAGAGACCGCTATAGCATTCGCAGTTGCAGTAATTAAAAGAGTAATATTGTTTTGTTTTAAATATGAGGTATCTACGTTGTCGTAACCAACACCATGTCTAGAGATAACTTTAAGCTTTGTGGCTTTAGATAATAAATTATTTGAAAGCTTTGATACCCTTAAAGAAACAGCATCGTATAAATGTATTTTTTTTAATAAATTTTCTTCAGACACATCATCTATAATTTCGTATTCAAAATCTCTATGTGCGTCTAAAAGTTCAAGTCCTTTGTCGTGAATTTTTTGAATAATTCCAATTTTATACATAATATTTAAACTAGGTTGACGGTCCCAAGGAGAATCGTACTCCTCTTGGTTGTTGAATTAGGTATTATAAATAAACGATTATATTAATTTAGGCAAGCCTTGACCCAATGGTGACACGCTAGGTTCAATTTTCATTTAATCTTTATTTGTTCGCTAAGGCGTTATAAATACAACCTACACCAATGCCCATAACCTCATCACTCTTTAAAGATCTTGCTCTATTCGTCATTTTAGATTTTAAGAATTTTGACGTTCTGTGGTTTGGATATCTATATTGTATTATATGTAACCAAGGCCCATTAAAACTTACGCCGTCTAAATTTTTATTAAATTTTTGTTCACCATTACTAACTTGTGAGTTGTGACCTTTAGTTGCCCAAGGTTCTATTTTAGAATTATCTATAAAAGAATCTTGGAATAGCTCAGCTGCTTTCAGTAAATTTTTCTCATAATTTTTTGGTAATTGTATGTTGGCTGCTTTCGCAATTTCTAAAATCACAAAAGCTTCTCCTAACCCTGTATGATGATACCATAAAGCTCTATTTCCACGTGTCGTTCTATCTCTAATACTTCCATCATCTAGTATCCACTTATCTGCGCCATTAATTAGTTTCTTAACTAGTCCAGAATAGTTTTTATTATCACTATGTCTTAAAGCTATATTTGGAAAGTACCACCCAGCAGAATTTCCCATATAGAATTTATTAGCAGGTTTGATTTGTTTATAAAAAGGCTTAAACCATTTATTGATAGTTTTGTGTCTTGGGTCTTCAATTTTATAATTAACAAAATTAAGATTGTAGATATAGTTTAAACCCATAATTATCTCTAGAGTTACAGTTGCATCCTTTATTGGTGCTAAGTCTTGACCTTCTGGATCGCTCCATTCACCTTCACAGTCTTTTACAACAGAATTTTTTGGTGTGTTTCTATAGCATTGTTTTGTTTTAGTAAGAGCTTTATTTTTTGCCCACATATAAAGTTTATCAAAGAGAAATTCTTTTATCCCATCATTTTCAGATACGCTTGCGTAAGTTACAGCATCTGCATATTCTTTAAAAACATCACGACTATGGACACCTTCTACTATTTTCCAATTATCCATTCTTGAATTATAACCAAGTATTCTTATTGCTAAATCTTTGTTAATAATACTTTTTCTAGGTTTATAGTTTTCGAAACCACAGAACTTAATCTTATGCTCAGTGGAAAGTTTGTTAAATTCATCTTGAATGTTGTCTGGAATAAATGGAGATTTACTTAACTGCTTTGCATTTGAAGAAGTGTTTATAAACAAACCCAGAACTATGATCGCTAATAGCTTTTTCATTAATTTTTTTTATTATTTTTAAATCTTAAAAATTTTTTAAGCTTATCGTGGTAAGAACAGTATAACGAAAAGATAATAAGCCCCACAAATACAATTACAAAAAATATTCTTAAATACTGATTAAAAAAAATATCTATTAGTTCAATCATTATTATTTTTTATTTTTAAATTAAGTTTTTTCATTATATTTATTATGACACACTCGTGACACAACGAGATATAAATTTTATGCTCTACAGATCATATTTTGCACTGTTTTTAATTAGGTTGGCGGTCCCAAGGGGAATCGAACCCCTCTTTGCAGGATGAAAACCAGCTGTCCTAACCGATAGACGATGGGACCTAATTTTTGTTATTTAATAACAGAAATATCATCAATAATAAACTCTACATTTCTTTGTCCACGCCACTCATTCAGACTCAATTTTCCTACTATGTCGAATGGTTTAATGTTTTTCTTGAGTAAGTGAGAACCTAATTGTGTATCTACTGAATTGAAACTAATAGCTTTTAATAGTGTTGAATCTGAGCCTATCAGGACGATTTTTATATGTTTTTCAGCAACAATTTTTGAATTAACTAGTTTTAGATCTTTAACAATAAATCTAGGCTCAGGATTACCTGAGCCAAAAGGTGCCAATAGATTTATTTTTTCAAAAAAATCAAGATTTACAGCAGATGGTGCTATTTCTGCGTCATAGTAGTAATTCTGTTTTTCTTCTAGATTAATATTTACTGATCTGAACTTTCTGAATACAAATTCTTTAAACTCTTCGATCTTATTGATGTTAATAGAAAACCCAGCAGCCATTTTATGGCCCCCACCTTTAAAGAGTAAGCCACATTGCACTGCTCCTATAATTACAGAACCCAAATCAAAACCATGAATAGATCTACCAGAGCCCTTACCCACACTATCATTAACAGAGATTATAATAGTTGGTTTATTAAATTTATCTTTTACTCTGGCAGCTATAATACCAATAATTCCTTCATGCCAATTTTCTCCATGAAGGATAATAACAGGGTCAGTGTTATTTTTATAATCTGTATTCAGAATTTTGTTCAATAGTTCAGTTTCTAAGATTTTTCTTTCTTCATTATAGATATTTAAGTCTGCTGCTAACTTAAAAGCATCTTTAGGGCTTTGGTTTAATAATAGATTGGCTCCATGAGTAGATTTTCCCACTCTTCCTCCGGCGTTAATTCGAGGTCCTAAAGCATATCCTAGATCATGTGCTGTTATAGTTTTTTCAATTTTACAAATTTCAATTAAAGTTTTTAATCCTAAATTATTTTTTTTTTTTAAGACCTTAAGACCCTGACTTACGAAAGCACGATTTATCCCGATTAATGGCACAACATCACAAACAGTGCCTAATGAAACTAAATCTAATATATTTAATAAATCAGGTTCCTTAATAGAATTCTTTGAGAACCAATTTTGATCTCTAAGTCTTTTGTTTAACGCAACCAAAAACATGAAACAAACTCCTGCTGCACATAAATAATTTAACTCCGACCTATCATCAAATCTATTGGGATTGACAATAGAATGTGCCGCTGGTAATTTTATTTCTGACTGGTGATGATCAAGAATAATTACATCAATTTTATTTCTTTTTGCAAAATCCATAGGCCCAAATGATAATGTGCCACAATCAACAGTAAAAATTAAATTTACACCTAAGTTAATAAATTCTAAAAAAGCTTTTTCATTAGGTCCAAATCCTTCGTTCTTTCTATCGGGAATATAAATCTCAAAAGGAACGTTTAGACCTTCAAAATATTTACCTAAAATTGCCGTAGATGTTGCACCATCAACATCATAGTCGCCAAAAATACCTATTTTTTCTTTGTTAATAATAGCCATTTCTGTTCGTTCAATTGCGATATCCATATCTTTTAAAATATACGGATTTGGTAAAATATTTTTAATTAGAGGTTCTAAAAAAAATTTAATTTCTTCATTCTTAATTTTTCTTATAGATAAAAGTTTAGCGACAATTTCATCAAGAAAATAATTTGTTTTAAAAAAATTTATATCTTCGGAATTGAATTCTTTAGAAATCCAATTTTTACCACTAACAGATAACAAATTCATTTTTTGTGTGTATTAGTAATTGTTTTGTTGATTTTTTGACTTTTATGTAATGCTAAAGTTGTAACTTCAAATTTGTCTTCAAAATTTTTAATTCCTTTTGCCAGATCTCCAGATGTAACTCCGCTAGCACAAAATATTACGTCTCCCTTTACAATTTCATCAATGTTATATTTTTTTTCAAAATCAGTAATACCAAGTTTTTTTGCTCTAATAATTTCCTCCTCATTAAAAATCAATCGACCTTGCATTTGGGCACCAAAACATGAAAGTGCTGCTGCTACTATGACACCTTCTGGTCCCCCACCTGTGCTTAAATAAATGTCATTTATAGGATTCTTTCCTATCACACTCAACCCACCAGCTATATCACCGTCAGTTATAAAATTTATTTTTACACCCATCTCCTCAAGTGCTTTTATAATATTGTTATGTCTAGACCTTTTCATTACACATGCATTTAATTCAGATGGTTTTTTATTCTTTGCGTCCGCTAATATAGTAATATTTTTTTGAACACTGTTGTCTAAATCTAATAAATTTTTTGGTAAATTTGATCCAATTATAATTTTTTCCATATAGGTATCGGGAGCAGATAAAAGATTACCTTTTTCTGTAACCGCTAGGACTGAAAAAGCATTAGGTAAACCTTTAGATGTAAATGTTGTCCCTTCCAATGGGTCTACTGCTATGTCTAATTCTGGTCCATTACCTGTGCCAACTTTCTCTCCTATATGAAGCATTGGAGCTTCATCCATTTCACCTTCTCCAATTACTATAGTTGCTTTCATCTCTATTTTATTTAATTGTTTTCTCATCTTATCTACAGCACCTTGGTCAGCTGCAATTTTATCTCCTTTACCTATAAAGGGTGAGGCTCCGTAAGCGCCAAGCTCTGTAGCTCTTATAAATTCATTTAAAATATTTTTTTCTATAGACATTAAATATTTTCTATTCTGATCATTTTAGGAGTGTTTATGACATATTTTTTTTTTTTCAACATAAATAAAACTTTTGTATAGGAAGAGCTTTTAGCCTCATGTGTAATTATAACGATTGAAGCATTTTTTTTACTTATTGTTGGATTTTGAATTAATCTTTTTACAGAAACTTTATTTTTTGCCAAAACATTTGTTACGTCAGACAAAACTCCATGATGGTCTTTTACGTCTACTCTCAAATAAGTGGAAAAATTTTTATTATTTATACTTTCAAAAGCTGCAAATTTTCTTTTTTTTGCGGATAAAACAAATGGAAATTTAACATTACCTCTCAAAACAGAGCATAAATCAGAAACTAAAGATGATGTAGTGGGACCTGGACCAGCGCCCTCGCCTTGCAAAACAGTTTTGCCCACTGGATTAGATTCGACAATAACTGCGTTTAAAACTCCATCTATTTTTGCAATATAAGATTTTTCCTTAATAAATGCTGGGTGTACTCTTTGAGTGATTTTATTTTTAATTAACTCTGCAACTCCAACTAATTTAATTTTATATCCTAATTTATTAGAATTATTTATGTCAACTTGATCTATGTCCTTTATACCCTCAACTAAAATAGACTTATTGTTAATGAAAGAATTGAAAGCTAAGGCAGTTAGAATTTTTAATTTCGAGGCAACATCATCTCCATTAATATCAGCTTCAGGATTTGATTCTGCATAACCAAGTTTTTGAGCTTTAGACAAAGAATCTTTGTATTCAAGCTTATCTCTATCCATAGAAGATAGGATGTAATTAGAAGTTCCATTTAATATTCCATAAATTTTATTAATGTTATTTGCTATAAGACCCTCTTTAATAGTTCTTATAATAGGGATGCCACCACATACAGCACCTTCAAATTCAAAGTTTACTTTATTTTTTTCTGCGATCATAGATAGCTGATCGCCATATTTCGCTACAAGTGCTTTATTCGCTGTAATAACATGTTTTTTGTTTTTCAATGCTTCAAAAACTAATCTTTTAGCAGGACCCTCGGCTCCTCCGATTAATTCAACGATAATATCAACATTTTTGTTTTTAGTAGCTGATAAATGGTTCTTCAACCACATTTTTTTTGACAAAGGAAAATTTCTTTTTTTACCGAATGATTTTGCAGAGACAAATAAAATATTTGGATTTGTATTTGTTTTGTTAAATATATTATTTTTATTTTTTTTTAAATAATTATAGAAATAAGATCCAATATTACCAAGACCTACAATAACTATATTCATTTGTTTGTTCATTTAAGAGTTAGTTTGACGTGATATCCGGATATGGTTTATTTTTTCCTTTTTCACTTAATAGCTCTGCAATTTTATCAATATCACAATTTTTAACTAGATTACATACACTTTCTGTGTCCTCGGTCTTGGTTCTGCTGTTTGAAATGTTTTCTTTAGAAGCAATTTTTTGGTTTTTTTCTTGAGAAGGTTTCTTTCTATTAATATTCATTATTTCTTTAACTTTACTATTTTTTTCATCATCTATTTTTTTTTTACTATTAACTTTA
>CAJQTC010000015.1 GCA_905618885.1 uncultured Pelagibacteraceae bacterium | reverse complement strand
TGACATTGCAAAACATTCTGCAACTATTCCTTGTCCCGCAAAAGCAGCATCTCCATGAATTAATACAGGTATAACTTTTTTTCTTTCTGGATCTTTGTGAAATAATTGTTTTGCTCTTACTTGACCTAATACCACAGGATTGACAGCCTCTAAGTGTGAAGGGTTGTCGGTTAAGCTAATATGCACAACATTACCGTCAAACTCTCGATTTGATGATGCACCTAAGTGATATTTAACATCACCTTCAAAATCTCTCTTGGCTTCGACGGCACTACCAAAGAATTCATTAAAGATTGCTTTAAATGGTTTGCCCATAACATTTGATAAAATGTTTAATCTTCCCCTATGTGACATGCCAATCTTAATTTCTTTTATCCCTAAGTTGCCTCCTCTTTTTATTATTTGCTCAAGGGCAGGTACTAAAGACTCTCCTCCATCTATCCCAAATCGTTTTGTTCCTACAAACTTAACATGTAAATATTTCTCGAAACCCTCTGCCTCAATGATTTTATTTAAGATTGCTTTTTTTCCATTCTCGGTAAAAGTAACTTCTTTTTTTGGTCCCTCTATTCGATCTCTAATCCAATTTTTTTCATCGGGATCTCCCATATGCATAAATTCATAACCTATATTTCCAGAGTAAGTTTTTTTTAAAATAATTATTATTTCTGAAAGTGTTGCTTCCTGTAATCCTAGAACGCCATCTAAAAATATTTTTTTATTAAAATCTTTCTTGGTAAAACCGTATGTTTCAGGTTTCAATTCTGGATGCTCTTTTCTTGTCATTAATTCTAGTGGATCAAGGTTGGCAATTAAGTGTCCTCTAATTCTGTAAGCCCTAATCAACATTATCGCTCTTATAGAATTTTTTGCGGATTCTTCTGTTAAAGGAAAATCAGCAGTTCTGTTATGTTCTGATGAATCTTCATTTAATAGATCTTCAAAATTTAAATTATCTTTTTTAATTTTTTTTTTGGGAGACCAGCTTGGCCCCTCTAAAGTTTTAGAAATAGTCGTCTCATTGTCTTTGAGCCCATCGAAAAATTCTTTCCAACCTTCAGGTAATTTATTTGGATTTTTTATATAGTCTGAATAATATTCTTCTATAAAAGTAGAATTATTGCCTGCTAAAAAAGAAGTTTTTTTAAATATATTATTATCTTGAGGAGCTGACATTTTAATACCTCATAATAACATATATTTTTTTTTATTAACTACTTAGTTTTTCAAGTAGTGTTTTACCAATATCTGCTGGAGATTTTGAGACTGTTATTCCTGCTGATTTCATCATTTCAATTTTATCTTCTGCACCACCTTTTCCACCAGATATAATTGCTCCCGCATGTCCCATTCTTCTTCCTGGAGGAGCAGTTAGACCTGCTATAAAACCGACCATAGGCTTTTTTATTTTGGACTTTTTTATAAATTCCGAAGCTTCTTCTTCAGCTGTACCGCCAATCTCACCAATCATAACGATAGATTTAGTTTCGTCATCTTTTAAAAATAATTCTATACAATCAATAAAATTAGTTCCATTAATTGGGTCTCCCCCTATTCCAATACAAGTAGACTGACCCATTTTATTTGCTGTGGTTTGGGCTACAGCTTCATAAGTTAGAGTGCCCGACCTAGACACTATTCCTACAGAACCTTTTTTATGTATGCTTCCCGGCATAATACCAATTTTACATTCACCTGGAGTTATGATTCCTGGGCAGTTAGGTCCAATCAAGCGACTATTACTTTTATTTAAAATCTGTTTTACTTTGATCATGTCTAAGATCGGTATTCCTTCTGTGATACAAACAATAAGATCTATTTTTGCCTCAATAGCTTCGATTACAGCAGCAGCTGCGAACTGAGGTGGAACATAAATCATTGTTGCGTTTGCTCCTGTAGTTTTCTTAGCTTCTTCAACGGTATTAAAAACAGGTAAACCAAGATGTTTTTGCCCACCTTTTTTAGGCGTAACTCCACCCACTAATTGAGTTCCATATTTTAATGCCTGTTCTGAATGAAATGTTCCATGTGTGCCCGTAAAACCTTGACAGATAACTTTTGTATTTTTATTAACTAGTACAGACATTTATTTTATAGCTTCAACTATTTTTTTTGCTGCATCATTAAGATCGGTAGCTGATAGAATTTTAAGACCTGATTTATCTAATATATCTTTTCCTTCTTTAAAATTTGTTCCTGCTAGTCTTACAACAAGAGGAACACTTAGATTAGTTTCTTTTGCTGCATCAAGTACTCCCTGAGCAATGACATCGCATCTCATAATTCCACCAAATATATTTATTAATATTCCTTTAACATTTTTGTCTGAGAGAATTAGTTTAAAAGCAGCTGACACTTTTTCTTTTGACGCACCGCCTCCTACATCTAAAAAATTTGCTGGTTCTTTACCGTATAATTTTATAATATCCATAGTTGCCATAGCTAGTCCAGCCCCGTTTACCATACACCCTATAGAGCCATTAAGTTTGATGTAAGCTAAGTCATGTTTACTAGCTTCAATCTCAGCAGGTTCTTCTTCGTTTAAGTCTCGCAATTCAAGAACATCTGGTCTTCTAAATATTGCATTATCATCAAAATTCATCTTCGCGTCTAAACATACAATTTTTTGTTCTTTGGTAATTATAAGTGGGTTTATTTCAATTAAAGTTGCATCTTTTTCAATTAAAATTTTGTAAAGAGCTTTTATTAATTTTTGTGATGCTAATGTTTGTTCATTGTTAAAATTAAATGGTTGTATTATTTTTTCTATTTCATCATCCCTAATGTCATCTTTTAGATCAATTTTATGTGTAATTATTTTTTCTGGGGTTTCCGCTGCTACTTTTTCAATATCCATTCCACCTTCTGTACTGCTTATAAAGGCAATTTTTGAACTTGCTCTGTCTACTAAACAAGACAAATAAAGCTCCTTTGATATATCTGCAGCTTCTTCTATGTAGAGTCTTTTTACTTCTTTTCCATCGGGTCCTGTTTGATGTGTTTTTAGAATCTTCCCAAACATTTCTGTTGCTTCTTTTGTTAGCTCTTCAATATTTTTTACAAGTTTTACTCCACCAGCTTTTCCCCTACCACCAGCATGAATTTGGGCTTTTACAACATAGTTTTCTGAGTCTAGTTGCTTAATCTTATCTTTGATTTCATCTAGTGAGTATATGACAACGCCGTTAGATACTGGCGCACCATAATCTTTTAATATTTTTTTAGCTTGATGCTCGTGAATATTCATAAATTAATATATATTATTGATTAAATGAAAATTAGAAAATTAATGGATATATACAACATAATTATAGTATTAAATAATTATTTTAGATTATATTTCAATAAACCATGAATATTATACTAATACCTATCTTCAATGATTGGAAATCCTTAAACCAACTACTGTTTCAAATTAACGAAAACGCTGATCAGAACGACATTACTCAAATCTTAATAATTAATGACTGTTCTACTAAAGAAATAGATATAGACAGAACACACTTAGGTAAAATTCAAAAAATAAAAATTTTAACCCTTAAGCAAAATTTAGGTAGCCAAAAATCTATTGCCTTAGGACTAAATTACCTAAAAAAATTAAATAGTAATTTTTATGTGACTATTATGGATGGGGACGGAGAAGACAATCCTTCTAAAATAAAACAAATGATTGATTTAGCAAAGAAGAAACAAGATTACGTAGTGACCTCTAATAGAAAAGGGAGAAATGAAAATCTACTAATTAAAACAAGTTATAAGGTGCATTTAGTAGCTTGTTTTTTTTTAACATGGAATTGGATAAGTTTTGGAAACTTTAGCTGCTTTCACTCAAGAAACCTGAAAAAAATTTTATTAAATAATAACATTTGGCTCGCTTATTCGGCAGGTGTATTAAAAAATTGTAAAATTAAAAAAATATATACTAAAAGACAAAAAAGGTACTTTGAAAAATCAAAAGTTAGTTTTTTAAATCTAATAGAACATTCTTTAAGAATCCTAGGGGTATTTTACAAAAGAGTTTTGATCAGCTCTTTTTTTTACTTATGTGTAATTATCTTTTTTTTTCCTCAAATTAATTATTTATTTTATTTTCTTATTACTGTTTTGAACTTAACAATATTGTTTGTTAGATTTAAGAATTTATCGACAAAACCTATGGACTATAAAGATTACATGAAGGATTTAATAAAAATTTAATCTATACATTTTTGATAAATTTTAAAAAATATAAATAAACCATCTTCGTGTCTTGAGTAGCAGTCTTTTTTTAAATAATTCGTGAGTACATTAGTTGAAATATTTTCTGTTTTTATAAAATATACTTCTTTTACATTGTTTTCTTTAATTTTATTTTTGAAGAAATTCTTATAAAAGTTAAAATATTTATTTTTAGAAGTGGGTATACTTGCTCCATCAAGCGTGTGGGTTCTGCTGGGAGAGTTTAATTTCTTAGTCGTTATACTATCTAGAAAAAGGTAATGCGTTATTAACATAATTTCATTTGATTTTTTGTTAATTTCTTCTCTAACTTTTTTTAACATAGCTACTTCACTTTTAGAATCTCCTTTGTAGAAAGGGGAGATCCATAAATTACCTTTTAAGCTGTTATGCAAAAAACTAGAATCTGTATTATTTAAAATATTTATATTTTCCATTTCATGAAATTTTCTAGTTTCGTTAAATCT
>CAJQTC010000014.1 GCA_905618885.1 uncultured Pelagibacteraceae bacterium | reverse complement strand
TGATTTCCACAAGTTTAAAAAAATGAATAGATTGTTTGAATAAAATAATATCAAATTTTTCTTTTGTTTTACTTAAATACTTTAAAGCGTTAATTTTAATAAACCTTATTTTTTTTTCAATATCTTTGTGCTTAACGATATCAATTCCTAGTGGTAAATTGGCCATTTGATATTTTTTTGAAAGATTGGAGATAATCTTTCCGCGACCACAGCCAATATCTAGAATGTTTATTTTTTTTGTAAAATTAATCCTTTTTTTTAAAAAGTGAGTTATGCTAAAGATATAGTCATCTGAAGATAGCCAATTTTTATTATCCCAGTTTTTTAATTTTTTCATTAATTTAATCTATATAAAGATTTTTCTACTCAAATAATAAAAAAATTGTATATTAATGATTGAATAATTTAGGTAATTGGTTAGTTTAAAATAATAATGAGCACTCATAGAACTAATATACCCAACTCTTTGAACGAACATTGGATGCCTTTTTCTGCTAATCGAGATTTTAAAAAAAATCCAAGATTAATTACAGGAGCAAAAGGGGTCTATTTAAAAACCCATGAAGGTAACACTTTAATTGATGCTAGCTCTGGTTTATTTTGTAATCCATTAGGTCATGGTAGAGAAGAAATTGCTGAGGCCGTCAGCAAACAATTAAGAGAACTAGATTTTGTTCTTCCTTTCAATCAGGGGTTTGGTGGCTCGTTTGAACTAGCAACTAGAATTGCAAAAAATACACCTGATGATTTAAATAAAATTTTTTATACTATTTGTGGATCAACTGCTGTTGATTCAGCGATTAAAATTGCTATGGCTTACCATACGTCCAAAGGCAATAAAAAAAAATTTAGATTTGTTGGTCGAGATAGAGGTTATCATGGAATGAACATTGGTGGTTTGTCTGTTGGCGGTTTTAATAATTATAAAGAGATGTGTAAAAGTATTTTAATGCCAGGGGTACAACATATGCGTCACACTTTTTTACCAGAACATAAATTTATCGAAGGTCAGCCTGATACTGGCGCGGAAATAGCAGATGACTTGGAAACAATAGCAAATAAATTTGAAGGTGAAATTGCAGCATGTATTGTTGAACCTATTGCAGGTTCAACGGGAACTTTGATTCCGCCAAAAGGATATTTGAATAAACTAAGAAAAATTTGTGACAAGCATGAGATTCTTTTAATTTTTGATGAAGTAATAACGGGTTGGGGAAGAACAGGATCTGCTTTTGCAGCACAAGAGTTTGGTGTGACACCAGATTTAATGACTATGGCTAAAGCAACTACAAATGGTGTTGTGCCAATGGGTGTCGTTGCTGCGCGAGATGGTATTTATGAATCCATTGTTAACGCGGCGCCAGACGGTGCGATCGAATTATTTCATGGTTATACTTATTCTGGAATTCCAGTCGCAGTAGCTGCAGCACTAGCTGTGCAAGATATATTTGAAAAAGAAGATATTTTTAAAAGAGTAAAAGAAATGTCTCCTTATTTTCAAGATGCTTTACATTCATTAAAAGATCTTGACTGCGTAGAGAGCATCAGAGGTTACGGTATGATGGGAGGGGTTGATATTCGAATGAAAGACAAACCAGGTAAGGCAGGTTTTCAAATTTATAAGGCTAGTTACGCCAATGGAGTTAATTTTAAAGCTACAGCTGACGCTTTAGTTTTAGCACCTCCTTATATTTGTGAAAAAAAACACATTGATGAAATTTTTGACAAATTAAGAAAAAGTATCATTCAATATATGAAGCAGTAGTATTAAATTTTAATACCATTAAAATAAATATATGAACAGCACACCAGCTTGGTGTTTGCACCTGTGCAAGTATACGTACATGAAGCGGTAGTATTAAATTTATATACCAAATCTAGTATTTATTTTCCCACGACTAATTACCTTAAAGAATATTGTATTTCTAATATTGACTCACCGTTCATAATCAATTTGAATAATCATTATTATGAAAATTAGAGAACAAGTTGTTTTTGATATTGAGCAAGACAAGTATAAATATCTACAACGAGAAGAATTAAAAATACCAAAAAGAGTAGATATGACTGAGCTTAATAAAAGATTGAATCATTCTAAAAAAATTAATATTTACAACAATACAAAAATTATTATTTTTTTTCTTTTTTGTTTGGGACTTGTTGCTATGATCAGTTTGAAGTTTTAGCTACTATTGCTCTTATACAAATAAAATAAAATTTACTAAAAAATTTAACTACTTGTTCAGTTATATCCCGTGAAATTAAATTTTCTGAAATAGCGTGATGAAAAAGATAATATCTTTTTGTAAGTTTGTCTTGTAAAACCAATTTCATTTTTACTAATAATTCTAATTTTCGAACACAGGTTGCTCTTGGTATACCAGTAACTTCAGAAATAGAAGTTGCGCTTATACTTGCGCTTATATATTCTTTTATAAGACTTGGATTGTCATACAAATCTTTGTGGGATAAATTTTTTTTTTTTATTTTTGAGGCAAATAAGTGTGAAACTTGCAGAAATATTAAGCCAAGTTCGATATCATTTAATTTTGCACTCCAGAATTTGAGATATTCAAGTTGTACTTCCAGGTAATGGAACCAGTAAAAGCTAAAACTTTTTTTTAACTCTTCTGTCACTGCTTCACTAGAAATAGAATAATTCTGTTTTTTGCAAATAAAACTAATTAATTTACTAACACCGTCAATTTCTAAATTAATGAATATATCATAATTTTTTTTATATTCTTCACTAGGGTGCCAACCAATATTCCCTTTTTTTTTATTGAGCACTTTTTGTTTGATAAGTTCTAAAATTTTTCTTCTTGCAGTCTCTTTCGCTATAGAAATATCTTTTGCAATTTTGGTTATAGATATTCGTGGTTGATGAATTTCACGATGATTCTCCCAAAGATTTTCAAGGCTAAGATTGAAATTAAGGTCGTAATCCTTTTTTCTCAAAATTTCTTGATGCGTCTGTTTTGCGTAATACAAAGTAATATTGCCATTTTCTATACTTTTATATCTGGAGTATAAGTCTGATAAAACTTTAGATTGAAACTCCATAAATAAATATTGATATTCAAAATAGTTTTCGAAAATTGCTTTTTCAATACTCTCTTGAGAAGGTGATTGCATAAACTTTTACTCCATAACGCTGGTTTCAATCTAGGCAAATAAGACCTAAATTGATCACAAGTCAACCATCAAATAAAAGTTATTTTATTTATATTAGATTAAAACACAGCGGTTAAGCTAAAGTTTGAAATAATTACGATGAAAGATATAAATTATTTAAAGGTAAAGATAAAATGCAGTTAACACACAAAATATCAGGGACAAAACAAACGTACATGCTAAAAAAAAAAATTTTTTCTCTTGTCTTCTCTCAACTAGTATTCTTTTTATTAAATGGTCAATATTAGGTCTCGTTGGAATAATTTTTTTTTCTTTAGGAAGGTCTTCAGAGACGTTGTTTAATAGAATATTTTTTTCGGGCTGAACTTTCATGCCTGTTAGATATAATCAATAATATGATTTTATAACGATCATTTAGTCCATATTGGGTTTAAAAAGACTTAAGATAGACCAATCCGAGGTTTTTTAAATAAAGTAGGCCTTGTAAGGTAATATTTACAAAAAAATATAAAATAATTTTGAAAACATATAAAAATATAATCATTAATACCGATAAACATTTAGGCCTTCTTACTCTTAGCAAACAAAAAGAAGAAAATTCTTTAGATATAGAAACCTCTAAAGAAATCTATGAAGGTTTGAGAGAATTAGAGATGAACTCTTCTATTAGAGTAATCTTAATTAAAGGAAATCATAGATTTTTTTCTCTTGGAGCTGACATAAAAGAACTTAATAATTTAGATGCAGAATCTGCGAAATCAAAAGGTCTATTTAGCTTTTTTGACAAAATTAAGGAAATTAATATCCCAATTGTAGCTGCAGTTGAAGGATATGCTCTAGGAGGAGGTATGGAGCTTGCTTTGTTATGTGATGTTATTATTGCATCTAAAGAATCTAAATTTGGACAACCTGAAGTGAACTTAGGGTTGTTGCCAGGGATAGGTGGGACACAAAGATTAAAATACTACCTTGGCAAACATAACGCTAACTTACTTTGTATGACTGGAGAAATTATTTCTGGTCAAAGAGCTTATGAACTTGGTTTTGTAAGTATTTTGTTAGAAAAAGATAATTTTTCTATGGAGGCAATAAAAGCTGCAAATAAAATAGCTAAGCAGCCTAAATCGAGTTTAATTGAAATTAAAAAATTAATCAGTAATAACTTAAATATCGAAAATAATTTAAAACAGGAGAGAAATATATTTTATGAATTACTAAATAGTGAGAATGCAAAAATAGGTATTAATGCTTTTTTAAATAAATTAAAACCTGAATGGAAAGATTAAACTTTTTTACTTAATTCAAATTTAATAAATAGCACTCCAAAAATTATTATTGCAATCATCCCTAACACTCGTATCGGCTCAACCGATGTACCAAAGATTAAAAAACCTAAAATAGATGACCATACAAGTTGTGAATACTGAAAGTTTGCTACAAAAGAAAGATTAGAAAGTTGGATCGCATAGACAAGGATCAAGTGAGAAATAAAACCAAAAACACCAAGTAATATTAAACCAATCCATATCCAGTTAGATTCTATAGGGTTCCAGTGTCCGAAACTATATATAGAAAAAATAATACTTCCTACTAAGCCACTATAAAAAACAGCAACAAATGGTTCTCTATTGTTTGAAATTAATTTAGTAAAAAATTGATAAAGAGACCAGCAGATTGGGATTAGAAAAGGAAAGGCAACTTTAATTGACATTACTTTCATGCTGGGCCCAAGCGTATAGACAATAGCTATAAAACTTAAACCCATTAAAACCCAACCAGCTAAACTCAGATTGTCTTTCAAAAATATTGCTGAGAGTAACGCTAAAATTAATGGTGCGGTGAAAAAGAGAACGTATATGTCTACTAATGTGAAAAGCTTTAAAGCATTGAACATTAAAAAAGTTGCAAAAACGAGGAGTGCTGATCTTACAATTTGAATTTTAAAATTTTTTTTTAAGTCAAGTTTTGGCTTAAAAATAACAAAATAAACTGACATGGCTATTAAATGAAAAAAATATCTACCCCACATAAGCTGGCTTACCTCGATTTGTTGAGTCATATATTTAGACAAAGTATCCATAGCAACAAATAAGAAATATGCAGAAGATGCTAATAATATGATTATATATGTAGGTACCTTTTTAGTTGGCATTACATTACTACGCCAACTTGCCATGGGTTAAATTCTTCGTCACCATAGCCATTATTCTCACTTTTAGACTTATTGCCTGAAGCAGTTTTTAAGATTAACTCAAAAATCTTTTGGCCTACTTGTTCTACCGTTTCTTCACTATCTATAACTGTGCCACAATTGATATCCATATCTTCGCTCATTCTGTTAAACATGTTAGTGTTTGTTGCTAGCTTTAAACTTGGTACAGGTTTGCAACCAAAGCAAGATCCTCTGCCAGTTGTAAAACAAATAACGTTAGCACCTGAAGCAACTTGTCCAGTTACAGATACAGGATCATAACCAGGCGAATCCATAAAATTAAAACCTTTGTTTTTTAAAGGTTCTGCGTAACTTAAAACATCTTTAAGAATTGAGTTACCACCTTTGGCAACAGCACCTAATGATTTCTCAAGTATAGTAGTCAGGCCACCTTTTTTATTTCCAGGTGCAGGGTTATTGTCCATTGAGCTATTGTTGATACTTGTATAGTGCTTCCACCATTCAATTTTTTTAATTAATTTATCTGCCACTTGTTTGTTAGCAGCTCTATTGATTAATAAATGTTCTGCACCGTAAATTTCTGGAGTTTCAGATAAAATTGAACTTCCTCCGTTTTTTACAAGAAGATCCGCAGCAACACCCAAAGATGGGTTGGCAGAAATACCTGAGTAACCATCAGATCCTCCGCATTGTAGTGCTAATGTTAGGTGATAGGCAGCTTGAGGTGTTCTTTTAATGTTGTTAGATTCTTTCAATAAATCTTGGATCTGCCCAAAAACTTTATCAACAATTTTTTTAGTGCCTCCTTCATCTTGAATAGTTAAAAAATTAATACGGTTATGCTTTTTCATAGAATCTGAAAATAAATTTATTTGTGCGCTTTCACAACCTAGACCAATTACAAAAACATGTGAAAAATTAGGGTGATTTTTGAATCCGTCGATTGTTCTTTGAAATATTTGCATTCCTTCACTGGCGGTATTCATTCCACAGCCTGTTGAGTGAGTAATCGGAACAATGCCATCAATATTTGGGTAGTCTCTAAGAATGTTACTATACTTTATTTTTTCAGCAATCATTTTACTAACTGTTGCTGAGCAGTTAACAGTACTGATGATCCCAATATAATTTCTAGTTGCAACATCTCCATTGTCTCGAAGAATACCTTTGAAAAACAAATTACTTTTCTCAATGGCTGTTTTTTTTTTTTCAGTAATAGAAAAACCTCTATTGAATTCTTTAAATTCTAAATTATGAGAATGAACATGTTCACCAGACTTTATACTTTTTGATGCAAAGCCAATAATTTGATCATACTTAATTACCGGTTCTCCTTTGTTAATTTTTTTTAAACAAATTTTGTGCCCAAATGGGATTGAGTCAATACTAGTGATATTTTGCCCTTCTATTTTTGTTTGAGGATCGATTACAAAAGGAGTAACCGCTACATTGTCATTTTTGTTTAGTAGGATTAGATTATTCATGCTTTTATTATACAATTATTCCATTTATAAAGTTATCAATATTTTTAATTATAGAAATTACTTAACTAATTTATACCAATACAAATGTCTAAAAAAAATTTAAGAAGTCGTCAATGGTTTGATAATCCTAAAGATCCGGAGCAAACAGCTTTGTATTTAGAGCGTTATTTAAACTACGGGTTAACTAGAAATGAATTGCAATCAGGTAGTCCAATAATTGGTATAGCTCAATCAGGTAGTGACCTCACTCCTTGTAATCGTCATTTTCAACAACTCAGCGCAAGAATAAAAGATGGTATTAGAAAAGCGGGAGGAATTCCTATGGAGTTTCCAACTCATCCTATTCAAGAAACAGGCAAACGACCAACTGCAGCTTTAGATAGAAACTTATCTTACCTTTCTCTTGTTGAAATTTTGTATGGTTACCCAATTGACGGTGTGGTTTTAACAACAGGTTGTGACAAAACTACTCCTGCAGCTTTAATGGCGGCGGCCACAGTAAACATACCAGCAATTGTTTTGTCTGGTGGGCCAATGTTGGATGGTTATCATGATGGAAAATTAGTTGGATCGGGAACTGTTGTTTGGGACGCTAGAAAACTTTTGGGTAAAGGTGAAATTAACTACGATCAATTTATGGATATGGTCGCATCTTCCGCACCAAGTATCGGGCATTGTAATACAATGGGCACAGCTTCGTCTATGAATTCTGTTGCTGAAGCATTAGGAATGTCTTTAACGGGATGTGCTGTTATTCCTGCTCCTTACAGGGAGCGAAGTCAAATTTCTTTTGAAACTGGAAAAAGAATTGTTAAAATGGTTTTTGAAGATTTAACTCCATCAAAAATTATGACAAAAAAAGCGTTTGAAAATGCAATCGTAGTAGCAAGTGCTATAGGTGCTTCAAGTAATTGCCCTCCTCATTTATCAGCTATAGCAAAACATATGGGCGTAAAAATTAATTTAAATGATTGGCAAAAATTAGGGCATGACATTCCTTTACTGGTAAACTGTAAACCTGCAGGAGAACACCTAATGGAAAGATTTTATAGAAGTGGTGGTGTCCCTGCTGTTATGCAAGAATTGCTAAAACAAAAAAAATTACACAAATCTGTTAAAACGGTTAGTGGGAAAACACTGGAACAAAATTTAAAGATTAAAATTAATGTAGACACAGATGTTATAAAATCTTTTGATGATCCTGTTGTAAATAACGCTGGATTTATAGTGATGAAAAGTAATTTCTTTAATTCAGCGGTTATGAAAACGTCAGTAATTAGTGAAGAATTCAGAGAAAGATATTTATCAAACCCAGATCATCCAAATGTTTTTGAGGGAAAAGCAGTAATGTTTGAAGGTCCTGAAGATTACCACCATCGAATAAATAGTAACAAATTAAAAATCGATGAAAATTCAATTTTAATGGTTCGTGGTTGTGGACCTGTAGGTTACCCAGGTTCTGCCGAAGTAGTTAATATGCAGCCACCTGATAGATTATTAAAAGCAGGTATTAATGCCCTGCCTACTTTGGGTGATGGAAGACAAAGTGGTACTTCAGAAAGTCCTTCTATTCTTAATGTTTCACCCGAGTCTGCTGTAGGTGGTGACTTAGCAATCGTTAAAACAGGAGACAGAATTAAAATAGACTTAAACAAAAGTAGAGTTGATCTTTTAATTTCTGCAGCTGAATTCAAAAGAAGAAGGAAAAAGAAAAAACTGCCAAAACTAATTAATCAAACTCCTTGGCAAGAAATTTCAAGAAATACTGTAGGTCAACTAGAAGATGGTGCTTGTATTAATTCTAGAGGTGTCTATCTTGATATTGTTAAGAAAAAAGGAATTCCAAGGAACTCGCACTAATTATGAAACCAAAAATTTTAGTTACTAGAAAAATTTCTGATATTGCTGAAAAGCATTTAAAAGAAAAGTTTGATGTAACTTTAAACCTAAAAGATGAACCTATTCCGTATGAACATTTAGCCAAAACATGTAATGAATATGATGGTGTAATTGCAGCAAGCTGGGATAAATTTGACTCAAATTTTTTTAATGTGATGAGCGGTAAACTTAAAATTATTGCTAGTATAGCTGTTGGCTATGACAACATTGACATTGAGGCAGCAAAAAATAAAAAAATAATTATTACAAATGCTCCAAACGTTTTAAATGATGCAGTAGCCGAAACTACGCTTTTACTAATGTTAGGTGCAGCACGTAGAGCGTACGAAGGCCTAACCTTGGTTAAATCAGGAAAATGGAAAGACGCAAAAGTAGACTTTACTAATTTTATGGTTGGAAGACCTTTAACAGGAAAAACTTTAGGAATTATTGGGATGGGAAGAATAGGTAAGATTGTTGCTGAAAGAGCAAAAGGATTCGGTATGAAAATTATTTATTACAATAGAAAAAAGGTTTCAGCTGACATGGAGGCTGGAGCAAAATATTATGAAAGTATTAATGAAATGATGCCTCATTGTGATTTTGTATCGGTACATTGCCCCGCTACGCCCGAAACAAAAAACATATTAAATAAAGAAGTAATAAATTTACTACCAGCTAATGCAATTGTAATTAATACTTCAAGAGGAATGACCGTAAATGATGATGCTTTAATTGAAGCTTTAAAAGATAGAAAAATTTATGCTGCGGGTTTAGACGTGTTTAATGATGAACCTAATCTAGATAGTAGATATTTAGAATTAGATAATTGTTTTACTCTTCCACATATTGGTAGCGCTAATAACGAGACAAGAGAAGCTATGAGTTTAATGGCTGTAGAAAATATCGAAGCTCATTTTAAAGATCAAAAATATCCCTCTAGAGTCGCTTAATTATATATAAAAAGTATATATAATAATTAAACAACCAAAGGTTGTGCATAAGAAAGAGTGTGACTCTTTCTTTTTATTGTTGTTTAATTGTCGCATAAAAATAACAAAGGAAAAAAATGATCAAACTATTAAATAAGGTTATTATTGCTTTAGCAGTAGTGGCCGTAATGGGTTCTGCTAATGCAAAATCTCTTAAAGTTGAAACACACTTTTCAGCTAACCAACCATCTGGTGAAGTCGCTTCTCAATTTGCAAAAAATGTTAAGAAGTTCTCTGGTGGAAGCTTAACAATACAATTGTTTCATTCGTCTTCAGTATCAGGAAAATCTGCAGAAGTTTTTAACTCAGCAAGAACTGGTATTATCGATTGTGATATGACTGGTGCTGGTTACCAAACTGGTAAAAATGCAGCATTCCAATTTGCTGGCGATGTAATGGGCGGATACGATAATCCTTATCAACAATATGGTTTTTTAGATCACCCGGGTGCTCAAGATGCTGTAGATAAACTTTATAACAAATACGGAATGACACTTATTGGATGGTGGATACCAGGACATGAGTCTTTGATATCTAAAAAAGCACTTCCAACTGTTGCTTCTATGAAAGACTTTAAATTCAGATCACCTCCAGGAATGGAAAGTGAAATATTTGCTACGATTGGTGCTAAACCAATAGTAATGGATTTTGGTGAAGTACCAACTGCATTACAAACAGGTCTTATCGAAGGTGCTGACTATTCTAGCTTAGCTAATAACTTTGCAGGTGGTTTTTACGATGATAACAAACATGCAACTTATCCAGGTTTCCACTCTATGCCAGCTGACCATTTAGCTTGTAATACAAAAGTTTGGAAAAGCTTAAAGCCGCATGAAAGAGGTGCTATGAAAGCAGCAATAGAAATTGCTGGTAGAACTATCACTAGCTTAGTTGAGAGAAAAAATGTTGAAGCAGTTAAAGCGTTAACAGCTCAAGGTGTTACTCTTCACGACTGGTCTAAAGCAGATAGAGCAACTTTCAGAAAAGCTGCCCTTAAAGCTTGGGAAGGTTGGAAGAAAAAGTCTCCTGAGGCTGAACAACTTATAAAAATGCATACAGCTTATATGAAAGCTAACGGCATACTTTAAGTAATAAAATCATGAAGGGTTCGAAAGGACCCTTCTTTTTAACCTAAATTTTAAAAAATTTTATGCTTGATAAAAACCTTCAAGAACAGACTGAAAAAGTAGCAAGCAAAGATGACTTCCCAATTACTTGGGTAGATCGCATAACTCTATTCTTATCTCATGTAATAAAATACTTAATCCCAGTAATAGTTGTAATAATGAGTTACGAAGTTTTTATGAGATACATTATTGAAAAGCCAACTATGTGGGTAAACGAGATGAGCTTATGGCTAGCAGGGATTATCTATTTAATAGGAGGTATATATGCTTCAAGATTACGTTGTCACATTCGAATTGTGATGCTCTATGACTTGGTATCTAGACCAACACAAAGGATTTTTGATTTAATCAGCACATTAATAATAGTTTTATATGCAGCTGCCCTTATTTATGGTGGTTGGTACGATACCTATATATCTTTTACTAGCTGGGAAACGTTTGCAACATTTTGGGATCCTCCAATTCCAGCAACTATGAAACCTTTAATTTTAATTACAATTTTTTTAATCGCTCTTCAGTCAGTAAATAACTTAATTATTGATTGGAAAAATCCTAAAGAAATACAATATGACCCTTCGAAAGATTTAAAATAATGGACATAGGAGTATTATCAATTGTCGTACTAGCCGGACTTATAGCTTTAATTTCTATAGGTGTGCCTTTGGGATTTGCATCCGGTTTCATGGCTGCTGTCATAATCCTTATAAACGTAGGTGAACATGCTCTGGGAATACTGTTAGCAAGATTTTATTCTTTGGTTGTAACTTACTCTTTTTTATCTGTGCCATTATTTATTTTTATGGCCTCCTTGCTCGAACGCTCAAATATTGCTAGAGATTTGTATGATGCTTTAAATGCCTGGTTAAAAAAAACTAGAGGTGGTGTAGGTGTAGTTACGGCAATCATGGCAACAATAATGGCTGCCATGAGTGGAATTATTGGTGGTGAGATTGTTTTATTGGGATTAATTGCATTACCACAAATGTTGAGACTAAAATACGATCAAGACATGTCGATTGGAATAATTTGTGCATCAGGATCCTTAGGAACAATGATACCTCCTTCAATTGTATTAATTATTTATGGATTAACAACAGCAACATCTATTACAATGTTATTTCAAGAAGCTATAGTTCCTGGGTTGATGATTTCAGGATTAATAATAGCATACATTTTAATAAGAACTCGTTTGCAACCTCATCTAGCGCCAATTAGTGACGAACCAGCATTAACGGTTAAAGAAAAATTAAGATACTTACCAGGATTTTTAGCGCCTCTTTCCATAGTTATTATTGTATTGGGCTCAATCTATTCAGGTATAACAGGTATAACAGAGGCGGCCGGCATGGGAGTTGTTGCGACTACATTTATAATTTATATAAGAAAAGAA
>CAJQTC010000013.1 GCA_905618885.1 uncultured Pelagibacteraceae bacterium | reverse complement strand
AATAAAGTATTTGATAAATCATTTGTTCAAGCGGTCGATCTAATTGCAAATTGCAAAGGTAAAGTCATTACTGCTGGGATTGGAAAAAGTGGTTTGATTGCCAGAAAAATTGCAGCAACATTATCATCAGTTGGAATTTCTTCGTTTTTTTTAAATCCAAGTGAAGCTAATCATGGTGACCTTGGACAAATCGATAAGAGAGACTTACTTTTGGTTTTTTCTTACTCTGGTAATACATCAGAGATTGCAAATATGCTTCGTTATGCCAATAGATTCAATATTAAGATAATTGGCGTAGCATCAAAAAAAAATAGCTTATTATTAAAAGCAAGTGATGTGAAATTACTTTTACCACAAGTTAAAGAGTCAGACCCAACGGGAATGGTGCCAACTACAAGCACAAGTATCACTTTGTTATTAGGAGATTGTTTGGCGGTAGCTCTGATGAATAAAATAAGATTTTCTAAAGAAAGATTTAAAGTATTTCATCCAGGAGGAAATATTGGACAAACTTTATTACTAGTTAAAGATATTATGGTAACTGGTAATAAGCTGCCTAGAATTAACGTTAGCAAAAGTATTTATGACGCTACTAAAATAATAGACAGTAAAAAACTTGGTCTTGTTATAGTGATGGAAAAAAATCAAGTTAAAGGAATCTTAACTGACGGCGATGCGAGAAGAGGAATTAAATATTACACCAAAGACGATCATTTAAAAAAATTTATGACTTCGAACCCTTTGTTCATCTCGGAATCAGCACCTGCTTCGAAAGCTTTATCGCTTATGAATGAAAGGAAAATTACAAGCCTACTAGTTTCTTCTGAAAAAGATTATAGTAAAGTTAAAACAAATAGAAAATTAAAGGGAATAGTGCATATTCATTCTCTTTTGCAGTACGGAATAAAGTGACAGTTAGAAAAAAAAAACTTTTTATAATACAGCTTACTATTTTTCTTATTGCCGTTGCACTGCTTTACATTACATATCACGATAAAAGCAAAAAGATAAAAGAACCCGTTAAAATAGGAACTGGAGCTGAACCTGACTCAAATAATTTTACAGATATTCAATACTCTGGATTTGATCTTACAGGAAATAGATACGTATTAACCGCTGGAGAAGCTGATTTTAAAACTGAGTCACCTGAGCTCATTAATATGAAAGAAGTTATAGCGAAATTTTATTTAAAAGATGATACCATTTTAACTGTGATTAGTGATGAGGGACTTTATAATAATATATCACTTGATATGAAATTTAAAAAAAATGTTGAAGCTGACTTTTTAACACATACTTTGATTTCTGATTTTTTGTCTTACTCAAGTTCATTGGGTAAATTAATTGCTACTGGTAATGTGCGAGGAGAAAGTATAGAAAAAGGAGAATTTATTGCAGATAATCTTGAATACGATTTAGCAGATAAAAATTTAAATTTTTCAATGTTTGGAACAAAACAAGTAAAAGTAAAAATAAAAAATTAATGAAAAAAGGTTTTAGAATAATTAAATTCAAGAATGATAGACCCGTTTTTGAAATTAAAAACATTACCAAGTCCTTCGATGGCAGACCTATTTTAAAAAAAATTAATATGGATCTTCATCCTGGGGAATGTGTGGGTTTGCTGGGTCCTAATGGTTCGGGAAAATCAACTTTGTATAGCACTATTATTGGTGAAATCTATGCCGACTCAGGAAAAATAATTTTAAATGGTAAAGAAATTCAAAATCAACCTATTCATTTAAGAGCAAAAGCTGGTATTGGATATCTAAGTCAACAACGAAGTGTATTTGATATGAGTGTCCGCGATAATATCTTAGGAATTTGTCAGTTGACAATCAAAGGTGATTTAAATCAAATCAAATTGACTGAAAGATTGCTTGATGAGTTCAATCTTCAACATTTAAGAAACATTCAAGCTTCAAATTTATCTGGTGGAGAAGTCAGAAGATTAATGCTTGCACGTTTACTAATTAACAAACCAAGTGTAGTATTATTAGATGAGCCGATGGCAGCATTAGACCCTATTGTAGTTCAAGATATTCAAAAATATATTTTAAAACTTCAAAATTATGGTTGTGCAATTTTAGTAACCGATCACCAAGTTAATAACCTTTTTGATATTGTAGACCGTGCCTATGTACTTGGTGAACAATCTATTATAGCTCAAGGTACTCCATCTGAAATTCTGAAATCTTCAAAAGCAATTGAACTATACTTTGGATCTTCTTATAGGGCTTAATCATAATGCTAAATAAAAGTTTTTCGCTCTACGTTTCTAATTCAATCCAACCCTTTCACAAAACTACCCAGGTTGATTCTGATAAATCTGTTTCTATTCGTTCTTTTTTAATTGGAGCCGTAAGTCATAACGTCTCAGAAATAAAAAATGTTTTAGAATCTGATGATATTTTTTCTTGTATTAACTGCCTAAGAAAATTAGGTATTAAAATTCATAAAATAAAAGCAAAACATTATCTTGTATACGGCAAGGGTCTTGGTTCTTTTTATGCCAAAAAAAACACAGTTTTAGATTGTGGTAATTCAGGAACAACCGCAAGATTACTCATTGGTTTGCTTTCTACGAATCCAAATATTCAAGTTAAAATTAAGGGCGATCATTCTTTAAATAGAAGGAGCATGGTTAAGCTCATCAATCTAATGAGTGATTTTGGAGCAGCTTTTCTACCTAAAAATAAAACTAATTTTCCTTTAACTTTAATTTCTTCAGAAATTCCAATCGGTGTAGAATATAAAGCAGGAGTTTCCGCACAACTCAAAAGTGCTGTTCTTCTAGCGGGACTTAATAGTAATGGAGTAACCAATGTAATTGAAGAAGAAGAGAGTCGAAATCATACTGAGAATATACTGCTACAAAGTCCCAATGTTTTAAAAATTAAAAAAAATAATAAAAAGCAAAATCACATAAAAGTCTATGGCAAAAGTTATTTAAATTCTTTAAAAATTAACGTTGGTGGCGATCCAAGTTCTGCAGCTTTTTTTACAGCGTTAACATTGCTTACGCCTAATTCTTATTTAAAAATTAAATATGTAGGTTTAAATCCGAGACGAATTGGGTTTTATAATCTCCTTAAAAAATATGGAGCTAAAATAAAATTTAAAAATATAAAAAAAATAAATTATGAAAGTGTAGGTGATATTGAAGTACGTGGTAGTAAATTAAAGGCTATAAATGCGAGTCCTAATTATTATGGTTCAGCTACAGATGAATATCCTATTCTTTTTGTTATTGCGGCTTTGACCGAAGGGACTTCTGTCTTTAGAGGAATTAAAGATTTAGCAAACAAAGAAAGTAATCGAATTTTAGAGATGGAAAAAATATTAAATCATATTGGCATCAAATGTAAATCGACTAAAAATGAAATGAAAATTTTTGGTACTAAAAAAATTAAAAAAATAAATACCGTAATCAAAGTACCTAACTTAGGTGATCATCGTATTTGTATGAGTACTGTTATTTTGTCTTTAGTAACAGGAATTAAAACAGAGATCAAAAACTTTGAAACAGTTAAAACATCATCACCATCATTTTTAGAAATTATTAAATCACTTGGAGGAAAATTTGAAATTAAAAAAACATCATAATTTAATTATTGCTGCAGATGGTGGAGCGGCTAGTGGCAAAACTACAGGTGCAAAAAGAATTTCAAAAAAATATGGTATAAAATTTTTATCCTCAGGTTTGCTCTATCGCTATGCTAGTAATCAATTATTATCTCACAAGCCAAAAAATGCTATTCCTTATTTAAAAAAATGTTTTAGTCAATTAAGTTTAAGAAAACTAAACAATAAAAATTTACATTCTCCTGAAATTTCTACCTACACTTCAATTATTGCTAAAGATAAAAAAATAAGAAATATTTTAAAAAATTTTCAAACAAAATTTGCTAAAAAATATAATAAAGTTTGTATTGAGGGAAGAGATATTGGTACGGTGATTTTACCAAAAGCTGATATAAAATTTTTTTTTAAATGTAATATAGATGTTGCTGCCAAAAGAAGGTTTAAAGAACTTAAAAAAACAAATAAAAGTATTAAGTTCTCTGAGGTTAAAAAAGCCATGCAGATACGTGATAATTTAGACAAAAAACGTAAAAATTCTCCTTTGATTCAGGCCAAAAATGCGGTAATTGTGCAAACTGATAAATTAAAAAATATCAAAGGCATGCTAAATAAAATGTCTGAAGTAATCGATAGAAAAATTAAAGAAAAATATGGCAGTTGAAATAATTCCCCAAGAACTATCTAGCTCTCAAAAAGAGTTTGAAAGTTTACTAAATGAAGACTTTAAAGATCGTAAGCTTAAAGAAGGCGAAATCATCAAAGCAACCATATCTGAAATCACAAAAAATTTTATTGTAGTCGATTGCAAAGCAAAAATGGAAGGTATGATTCCAATTGAAGAATTTAAAAATGATGATGAATTATCAAAATTAAAAGTGGGATCAAAGATTGAGGTCTTTTTAGAGCGTATCGAAAGTTTTAAAGGTGAGATTGTTATCTCTAGAGAAAAAGCAAGACGTATGAATGCCTGGAATAGAATGGAAAAATTTTTTGAAACTGGCGAAGAAATTACTGCTTACATTACAGGTAGAGTTAAAGGTGGCTTTATCGCAACCTGTGATGGTTTACCGACTTTTATGCCCGCTTCACAAATTGACGTCAAACCACTTAAAAGATTTGATCATTTAATGAACGTACCTTTGAAGGTTATCGCGACACGTATAGACAAGGTTAGAGGTAACGTTTGCACTAGTAGACGGGCAGTTTTAGAAAAAAGTAAAGATAGCGATGCAAAAGAAGCTTTAAAAAATTTAAATGAAGGTGATATTATTGATGACGCAAAAGTAAAAGGAACCACTGATTGGGGAATTTTCCTAGACATTAAAGGTATAGATGCACTTCTACATGTGTCTGATTTATCGCATGGTAGAGTAAAGAAACCCTCAGACCTCGTAACTATTGGTCAGACTATGAAGGTCAAAATTACAAAAATTGACAAAGAAACTAATCGTGTATCTGCTTCGGTTAAAGCTTTAACGGAAGATCCATACGATAGCTTGGAGAAGAAATATAAAATTGGTTCAATCTACACAGGCACAGTTACTAAATTAATGGATTACGGTGCTTTTGTAAGATTAGAAGACGGTATTGAAGGACTAATCCATAGCTCAGAATTGTCTTGGACTAATAAAAATGTTCAACCTGCTAAAATTTTATCAGCTTCTCAAGATGTGAAAATAAAAATTGTCTCTATCGATAGTAGTGCTAAAAGAATTTCACTATCATACAGGGAAACTTTATCAAATCCATGGAATGATGTTAAAGATAAAGTAGGCTCAACTATTGAAGTAACGATTAACAACATTACAGATAAAGCTATATTTGCTAATTTAGATAACGGCTTAACAGGTATGTTACATCATCGAGAGCTTTCCTACCAAGAGGAAAAGCAAGACTTAAAAAACTTCAAAAAAGGACAAAAAATAAAAGTTAAAATTGTAGAATTAAAAGATGACAAGCTTAGATTCTCGGTACGAGCACTTGAAAAAGATCCTTTTGACTGGTTTAAAGAAAACAAAAAAAAAGAAGGATCTATTATAACTACTAGAGTTCACGAGGTACTAAAAACAGGCGTAAAAGTATCGGTAGATTCTGATAAACATATCATTGTTATGATTAAAAAGAATCAATTAGCAAAAGAATCAGCTGACGCTAGACCTGAAATTTTTGTGTCAGGAAATGCTTTGGATGCTATGATTACAGAGTTAGATTTAGAAAAAAGAGAAGTTGCCTTAAGTGTTAAAGCCGCTCAAGTTTATGAAGAAAAAGGTTTAGTAGCTAAATTTGGTGTGAACGCGGCAAAATCAGGTGCAACACTTGCGGGAATCTTTCAAAAAGCTTTGGGTAACAAACCAAAGAAAAAGAAAAAAGAAGAAGATTAATTCTTGGTTAAGTCAGAAATTATTAAACAACTCCACATAAAACACCCAGCTTTTAATCGATCTCAAATCGAATCCATTGTGAATATTATGTTTGATACGATTTCAGACAGTCTAGCAAAGCATAAACCAGTTGAACTCAGAAATTTTGGAAGATTCTCAGTAAAAAGCATTAAAGCAAAGTATAATGCCAGAAACCCTAAAACTGGAGAAATAATTTATGTGCCAGAGAAGAAAAAAGTTTCCTTTAAAATGTCAAAACATTTAAAACAAGAAATAAATAAAAGATAAAATAGTGAAAAAAAATATATTCTTAGCCTTAGATTTTAACTCAATAAATAAAGCTTTAGATATAACTGATCAAACTAAAGAACATTTAGCAGGAATCAAAATAGGTTTAGAACTTTATAGTGCCATAGGTTTAGATGGCGTTAAAAAATTTGAAAAATTCAAATTACCTATTTTCTTAGATGCTAAAATCTTTGACATTCCAAACCAAGTAGCTAGAACTATTAAGGTTATTTCCAACCTTGAAACTGTTAAGTATTTAACTATCCACGCTTTAGGTTCTTTAGAAATGTTACAAGCCGCACAAAAAGCTTCAAACGGTACAAATTTAGAATTTTTAGCAGTTAGTGTATTAACTTCATGGGATAAAAAAGATCTGGAACTGATCGGTATTACAAGTGAAGTTAGAGAACAAGTAAAATTATTGGTCAATCTTGCTTGTCAAGCTAAGCTCTCTGGTGTGATTGCATCAGCTCAAGATATTGTACTAGTACGTCAGATATCAAAAGGAATTAAAATATTTTGTCCTGGAATTAGAAGTGGCCAAAATATTCAAGATCAAAAGAGAACATTAAGTTATAAAGAATTTAATGCCGTTGCTGATGACAAGTGTTACGCAGTCATCGGTAGGCCCATATATGAAGGTAATGCTCTAGAAAATATTAAAAATATTATTAACTCGGCAAACTAATGCAAGTGAAGATATGCGGCCTAACAACATCAGAACAAGTTAAAACTTGCATAGAATATGGGGCTAACTTCTGTGGGTTTATTTTAAATTATAAAAAAAGCCATCGCTATATTAGTTACCAAGCAGCTGAACAGTTAATAAAAATAAATAAAAAAAAAACTAGCTATGTAGGTGTTCTAGTCAATCCAACTACTGAAGAATTAAACACCTTTTCAAATCTTAACTTAGATTATTTTCAAATTTATGGAGATTATTCAAGTAAAGAAATTGTTCAACTCAAGAATAAAATTTCAAAAAAAATTATTATGGCACTGCAGATAAAGGGAAAGCAAGATGTTTTAAAATATAAAATTTATGAAAAAGTAGCTGATATCATTCTTTTTGATAGTTCAGGCTTGCATAAATCTTTAAGCTGGGATTATAATTGGATTAAACCTGTTCCGTCTTCTGTTTTAAGAATGATCGCAGGTAACATTAATATGGATATGCTTGAAAGTGTAAAAGGGATTGCTGATATTGTTGATGTCTCTGGAGCTTTAGAGACGAATAAAGTAAAAGATATTTTTAAAATTAAAAAATTTTTAGATAAAATAAAAAAAATTAATGATCAAAATTAAAAAAAATATTCCCTTAATTGACCAGCACGATAAGGATTGTTTATATGCTAAAAAATTTGGTGGTAATTTTATTCCTGAAACTCTTAAAAAACCTATTGATGATCTCACTCAACTTTTTCAAAAATTAAGATACGATAAACAATTTTTAAAACAAAGAGATTACTATTTTGATAATTATATTGGTGCACCTACACCTTTTATTAAACTACAGAATTTGACTAACCATTTAGAGGGAGCACAGATTTGGGCAAAAGTCGTCTCAGAAGCAAATGGTGGAGCCCATAAAATTTATAATGCCACAGTTCATTGCTTGATAGCTAAAAAGGCAGGAAAAAAATATGTTGTTGGTGATACAGGCGCTGGTTATGCAGGGAAAATGCTATCTATGGCAGCTAAAAAATTTGATCTTAAATGTAAAATCTTCATGGGAGCAAAGGACATGAAAAGACAGAAACCAAATGTTGATGCTATGAGAAAAAATGGCGCCCAAATAGTTCCGGTTTATTCAGGCAATCAAACTCTAGTTGAAGCCGTTAGTGAATGTATGCGTTACTGGGTTTCAAATTGTGATACAACGCACATGTGTGTAGGTTCAACGGTTGGACCTAATATTTTTGTTAAAATTTGTGCATGGAGTACAGCTCAAATTTCTAGAGAATTAAAGATTCAGATTAAAAATGTATTCAAAAAAATTCCACCAAAAATAAAACTTATTAATTGCGTAGGTGGTGGAAGTTCTGCTATGGGTTTTTGGAATGAATTTATGGACTATAGTTCAAAACAAATTGAATTTATTGGTGTAGAAGCAGGTGGCCCTAAAAATAGTAAGTTACATGCCGCTCCACTTACCAACAATGCAAAAATTGGTATTTTGCATGGAGCAAAACAATATGTCATGCAGAATAAAGAAGGTCAGATTAATGAGACTGAGTCTATTTCTGCGGGCTTAGATTATCCAGGTATTTCTCCACTTCATTGTTTCTTAAAAGATGCTAAAAGAGCTAGGTACACATCCGCAACTGACGAAGAAGCTTTAGAAGCTTATCAATTAGTTACTAAGTTAGAAGATATTTCTCCATCTCTAGAGCCTTCTCATGCATTTGCAGAAGCTATTAAGCTTGCTCCTAAATTGAGTTCTTCAACAATCATTATTGTTAATAGTTGTGGAGACTCTTTGAAAGATAAATTTATTATTAAAAAGAGATTAGGCAATTACATACGATGACATCAAAAATTTTAGAAACCTTTCGTAAATGTCAGGAAGAACAAAGACCCGTACTTCTCACATATACCGTTGCTGGAGATAGTACTAAAAAACAATCTCTAGAAATAATTAAATCCATTGCTAAGAATGCTGATATTATTGAATTAGGTTTTCCTCACAATACCCCTATTGCTGATGGTGAGCAAATTCAAGAGAGCTCTCACCGTGCTTTGAAAAATGGAATAAAACTGTCGCATGTTTTTCAAATAGTTAAGGACTTTAAAAAAAGTAAATATTCTAAACCTTTAATCTTAATGGGTTACTTTAATTTAATTTTACAATAAGGGATATTAGCTTTTCTAAAGCAATGCAAGAAAGTTGGAGTTGATGGTTTGATTGTTGTTGATTTACCTTATCCAGAAAACAAGTTGTTTGCAGTTCAATGTAAACGTCATGGTGTAACTTTTGTTCAATTGTTGTCACCTACAACATCCAGAGAAAGAATGAGAAAAATCATCAGAGATTCACACGAAATGATTTATTATATTAGTATGTTATCAACGACTGGAGGCAAACTCAAAGTATCACCTAAAAAAATACTAGCTAACTACAATCTAATTAAAAAAATTAATTCTAATATAAATTTAGTAATAGGTTTCGGTATAACTACAAAAACAATTGCGGCATTGAAAAAAGCAGATGGCTTAGTAGTAGGCAGTCAATTGTGCAAAGAAATTACGAGATCCTTGCAAATTCGACAAAATCCTGTCACAAACTTAGATAGAATCGTGCTTAATTTAAAAAGGAAAATTATTTGAATTGGATTACAAAATTTATAAAACCTAAAATTGTATCTCTGTTTAAAAAGAAAACTGCGGAGTCTGACCAAGTCTTATGGACAACCTGTGAATGTAAAAATCTTATTTACAAAGAAGATTTACAAAAAAACTTTAATTGTTGTCCGAAATGTGGAGCTCATCACAAATTAAGTTGTGTTGAAAGATTTAAAATTTTTTTTGATAATAAAGTTTATAAAATTATCGATACACCTCTGCCTAAAGATGACCCAATTAATTTTGTTGATACAAAAAAATATACTGATCGACTTAAGTTAGCTAGAAAAATTACCAAGCAAGATGATGCTGTAGCAATAGCAACGGGGAAAGTTGAAAATATTCAAGTAACAGTAGGTGCTCAAGATTTTAGATTTATAGGAGGTTCTTTTGGTGCAGCAAGTGGTGAAGCTTTTATCCATGGGGCGCAACATGCTATCGATAACAAAAACCCTTTCATTTTTTTTTCTTGTTCTGGTGGACAGAGAATGATGGAATCAAGTATTGCTTTAATGCAGATGAGTCGAACGGTTCTTGCAGTTAATGAATTAAAGAAAAATAACATTCCTTTCATTGTAGTATTAACCAATCCAACAACAGGTGGTGTTACAGCTTCATGGGCAATGTTAGGAGATATTTTAATTGCCGAACCTAAATCTACGATTGGTTTTGCTGGTAGGCGTGTAATTCAAGATACCGTTAGGGAAACCTTACCTGAGGAATTTCAAACAGCAGAATATGTAAAAGATCATGGAGGCTTAGATCTTGTGATAGAAAGAAAATACTTAAGATCAACGATTAGCACATTACTAACTGTTCTGTTGAAAAGAAGAGAAACACAGGTTAATACTGAACCATCAAATGTTGTCACAATCGATCAATCTCTACAACAATCTTCAAAAGCGCTACAGCAGAAGAATTAATCTCGATCTTAAACGTATCCAAAAAGTTTTAACCAAACTTGATTTTCCTCATCTAGAATTAAAGTTACCTATCAATATTTTAGGTAGCGATGGAAAGATGAGTATATTAACATCGCTTAAATACTTTTTTGAAGCTCATAAAAAAAACGTCACTGCTTTTACTAGTCCTCATCTCTATGATGTCAAAAAAAGATTTTGGTTAAAAAACAGATATATTACTCTCAAAGAAATAAAGAAATTTACTATGTTGATAGAAAATACAGGGTTGCAGTTAACTTTATTTGAACTATTAACCTGTATTTATATTTTAGCTGCTAAAAAACAAAAAAATATTCATTATCATTTAGTAGAAGCAGGTTTATTGTTTAAAAAAGATAGCACCAATTTATGGACTGATCCCAGAGCTCAAATTGTAACTAATATTAATTTTCAACATCAAGAATGGGTTAAACCTCAAACTTTAGCTGAAATTTGTAGACAAAAACTAAGTTCGCTTTCGCAAAATACCACAATTTATATAGCAAAACAGCAGCCTAAAACGTTAGCAATAATTAAGAATATTTTAAAGAAAAATAAAAGTAAAAAAGTTTACGCCTCTCAATTTAGCGTTAAAAAAATAAAAAATTGTTATCAATACAAAGATCGAAAATATGATATTCCTATTCTATCAAAAACTATTCACTCCGAAGGTCTAATTAATAATCTAGCGCTAGCGATTAAAGTAGCTTTAGATTTTGGTGTACCCAAACAAACTATTGTTAAAACAATTCCTAAAATTGAATTTGAAGGTCGAGTTCAATATCTTACAAAAGGAAAATTAAAGAAACTACTCAAACCGCATGAAAATTTATTAGTTGATGGTTGTCACTCTATAGCAAGTGCACAAAATTTGTATAACTATCTTAAAACATTAAAAGAACCTGTCTATGGAATTTGGGGTATGAAAAAAAATAAGTTACCGGAGCTATTTATTAAAGTATTTAACAAAATATTTAAGAAAATAATAACAATAACTATTCCGCGTGAACTTAACGCTTTAAAAGCAGAGGAGCTTCAATCTATTGGTCAAAAGTATATGCCTACAAATGTTGCATCTAATGTTCAAGAAGCATTGAAACAATTGTCTACTGTGGAGAGAAAAACTATCGTAATTTTTGGTAGCTTGTATTTAACGGGGGAAGTTTTAAGTAAAAATTAAATATTTTCTTTAATCCAAGAAATTATATTTGATTTTGTAGTAGCTCCAACTTTAGTTGCTTTTAATTGACCGTCTTTAAATAATAGCATTGTTGGAATTCCACGTATGCCATATTTTGTAGGAGAATTTGGATCTTCGTCAATATTATGTTTTCCAATTATAATCTGATCTTTCATTTCATCTGAAATCTCTTCAAGAAGAGGGCCAATTTGCTTACACGGCGAACACCACTCCGCCCAAAAATCAACCACGGTTGGCTTTGATGCTTTTAAAACATCTGCTTCAAAATTTTCATCTGTTATTTTTTTTGTGGTCATAGATAATTAATAAATAAGTATTTTTTAATTAAAGTCAACTAGACAGCGTTATAAAATTTCTCCATCTCTTCAACATATGTGTTAATATCATCTAAGATAAGTAAACGTTCAGGTTGGCCTTCTCGTTCAAATTTTTCTCGTAATGTGTCAATCTCTGAGTAAGTTCTTGGTATGGTATTCCATTTTTCACTATTGGTGCTTAGAAGTCTTTTGGCAATAGTTCTTCTAATTTCATTGTATTCAATCTCTGGAAGTAACTCTGGTTTTTCTTCGTAAATTAGACGTCTGCCAAAATAGTGTAATCTTTCATCTTTAAACTTGCTTAAAATTGAAAATTTTTTATCCCATTCTACTTTATGAAATTCAGGCATCATTTTATTGTCTTCAGGACCTGTAAATTTAGTATAAATACTTTCTTCTTCATAGATGTCCTCTTGCGATTTTGTTTGTTCTTTTTCTTCAGCTTCATCTTGTAAAATAAGACTAATTTTTTCTGCAAATTTTTTATTATCTTTAATAAGTTTAGCTCTTGCTGCTAGTTTTTCTGCTCCTAGCATTTTATAATCATCAAATTCATTTCCGTATGAGGGATTCATAATAATTGGGTGTTTGTTGTGTCTAACTGTTCTTAAAAATTTTGGGTTTTTACCCATTGCAACTTTTAACTCTGCTGCGGGCATATCTAGATAAACGCTAGGGTCATGTTTTAAGTCAAAGCATTTTGGCCACTGATATTTGGGATGCTGGCAAACAAAAGCCTGTATGTAAGGTCTGCTTTTCCCGTAAAAATATTCATTTGTGCAAAAATAAAGTTCTTTTTTTATAACCTCTAAAGTTGAGTCTTTGTTTGTTGTTAATTGACTTGCTTTCCAAACGTTTGGAGCTTTTTTTGAAATAATTTTTGCAACTCCTAATGTTGCAATTACATCACCTATAGCACTGTGGGCGTCACCATGTTCAATACCGTTAAGAGGTGCCATTTGATCTAATTTATAAACAGCATTTCCTTTTGCGCTTATAGAATTTTTAAGAGTGTTTGGATAATAAAGATTAGCAGCTCTTGCTAGGTTAAGTAGATCGCCTCTGTTATTTCCATTTGAGTTTGTTAAGTAAGGATATTCTAATGTTTGAAATAAAGTTGTTCTTAAGAATTCTTCATCAAAGTCTATGCTGTTAAAACCAATAAATGTAGCCTTACCCCAACGCTTTAAAGTTTCAACAAGCTGTCTAATCATTTCATAATGAGAAAGGTTCGCTTCTTTTAGCATTTTTGGTGAAGATTTATTTACGATGAGAGCCATAGCTTCTGGAATAATACTTGGACTTAGCCTGCATCTTGCTTCGTAACGATCAAGCTCTTCCAAGTTGTCATTGGTTAAAATAGCTCCAACCTGAATTATCTGACCCCAAGATTTATTAGATGAGCTGGTTTCAAAATCGTAAAAAACAAAATTTGACATTAAGAGGTTATAAATAATGGATTAATTAATTTTTTCAATCTTTTCTTCAATTGAATCTTCTACCTGTCCATAACTACCTGTTGAACTTTTCGGTAGAGTTGAGACTTTATCATTGTCACCACTGCTATTTGGATCTTTAATATTTTCTAAAGTACGCATAATAGACCTTCCATCGCGGCCAAATAGATCAGTTGCTTTCATTGCTTCGTCTAATTTTTTTCTAAGGACAGTTATACCTAAAAAATGTTTTTCAAACCTTGCTGTTATGTTCCTAAGATCTCCGTAAATTTGCGTTGCGTTCTTTTGTACTTTTAAAGTTTGAAAGCCTAAATGATAAGATTGAAGTAAAGCCGATAGTGTATTTGGTCCCGCAACCGTTACTTTGTATTCAGTCATAAGTTCTTGTAGTAATAATTTTTTTGTTTTTGGATCTCGGTAGCTAGATAACTCAGCAAACAAACCTTCTGTTGGAGCATAGACAATTGCAAAATCTGTTGTTTTTGGTGGTGCAATATATTTTTCACTTACGGCTTTAGCTTTGTTTCTGTAGGCTGTAGCTAGATTTTTCCTTGCTTCAGCTAAAGCTTCTTTGTCATTATTTTGAAAAGCATCATCTATGGCTTTATATTTTTCTATAGGCCAGTGACTATCAACTGGAACTAAAACATCTTCAAGCTTAACAGCAAACTCCACGGTGTCTTGGGTTTCACCAGGTTTCATTTTAACGTTTTCTATAAATTGAGAAGCTGGTAATAAATCTTTTAATAGAGAAGCCAATGAAAATTCAGCTAATACTCCATATTGTTTTACTCCTGATAAAATTCTAGTAAAATTTTCTGAACTTTTGCTTAAGCCTTCTACTTGTTTATTGAATGTGCCAACTTTTTGATCAACTTCTGTTAAGGCCTTGGTCATATCTCTAGTCACATCTTTTGATAGGGAATTAAAAGAAGTCGACATGTTGGACATTTGACTGTTTATGGATTGATTAAGCGTATCTTTTAAACGAGTAATTTCTTCGGTTAAATTATCTTTTGTTTCATCTGCAGCAATCTCTTTTTTTTTAAAAACAACAAAATAAATTAAAACTATTAAAGAAATTGAGATAATTGTTAGGAGAATCAAATTTATATCCATATAACCATTATAACCGTTCTTTTTTCAAATTAAACTATGAATAAATTCTTTTATATTTCTCTATCATTGGGTTTAATAACTTATCTTATAGTTCTTACCTATATTTATCTTTTTCAAAGAAATCTGCTCTATCATCCTTCAGATAATAGCTATCAGGAAGATGAGATTAACTTTGATTACAAAGAAATATTCATTCAAAATAAAAAAGGAATTAAATTAAAAGCTTGGCTGCATGAAAAAGATTTAACTAATAAAAAAACTATAATTTTTTTTCATGGAAATGCTGGAAATCTAAGAAATCGAAACTACAAATTAAATAAGCTATCAAAGCTTGATGTTAATTTTTTAATTGTTGCTTATAGAGGATTTAGTGGTAACCAAGGCAAACCCAGCGAACAAGGTTTATACGAAGATGCAAGAAGTACATTGGATTGGATAAAAATGAAAGGTGTTAAAGAAAGAAATCTCATCCTATATGGTGAATCTCTAGGTACGGCTGTAGCTATTGAGACTGCCCAAAATAAAGATTTGGCAGGAATTATTTTGGAGTCACCTTTTACCTCTATGATAGAGCTTGCGCAGAAGTATTATCCAGTTTTACCTGTTAAATATTTATTAAAAGACAAGTATGAAACAATAAAAAAATTAACTAATATTAATTCACCTCTATTAGTGTTGCATGGTAGATTAGATAGTATCGTACCTTTTTCTATGGGTAAAAAATTATTCGAGAAAGCAAATGAACCTAAGTTCAAATATTTTATCGACAACGATGATCACATGATGCGATATGACCAAAAACTACTAAATGAAATAAAAAAATTTATTTCAGTTATTTAAAAATTAATTTAACTACTTCGTGTTTGCAAACTTTTGAGTAATTCTATCTAATATAATTGCTAAAATAACAATACCAGTTCCTCCAATTACTGCAGATCCAATATCTAATCTTCCTAGAGCGATATAAACTGTAAGCCCTAATCCGCCAGCACCTATTAATGCTGCAATAACGACCATTGATAAAGATAACATTAATGTTTGATTTACACCTGCCATTATGGTTTTCAGCGCCAAAGGTATCTCAATTTTTATTAATATTACTAACTTAGTTAAGCCCAAACTTGATCCGGCCTCTTTAAAGCCTTTACCTACCTGTCTAATACCTAAATTAGTAAGTCGAATAGTTGGTGGGAGAGCGAAAATTATTGTAGCTATCACGCCGGGAGTTAAACCAATTCCAAAAAGCATAACAACAGGAATTAAATATACAAAACTAGGAATGGTTTGCATCACATCTAATATTGGTCTCATGATTGTTTCAAATATTTTACTTCTAGAACAAAGAATGCCTAAAGGTATACCTATGATTATACAAAAAATGACAGCGGTAAAAATCATTGCAAGCGTAGTCATAGATTCTGACCAAAGATCTACAAGGTCAATAAAAACTAAACCTATGACAGTCATAACTGAAAATTTAAAACCGTTAGTTTTATAAGCAAAATAAATAAATATTAAAATAGCAACAGGGAATGGAATTATATTAAATAAATATTCTAAACTATTTAAAACTGTATCAATGGGAGAGGAAAGTTTTTTAAAGAGTGGTCGCTGCATAAACAACCACTCTTTAATATTTTTTTCAATCCATTCAGCTATAGGTAAATAAATCTCATAATCAGAAGGTGCTAATTTTAAACTCACTGTTCTGACTAACTAATTTATTTAATCCAGCTATCGAATGTGCTTTGATTAGCTTTTATCCAAGCATTAGCATGTTTCTTAATTGCTTTTTCAGATTTCTCACCCTCATTCATCTTCATGTTTTGAGCTGCTACATCTGCTAAAGGAATAGATGCTTTTTTTAACATCTTTTCAACTTTAGGATTGGCTTTCAAGAAATCAACATTGGCTGCAGGACGAATATCGTCAGCTCCAAAACCCATATTAATTTTAGATTTTGTCGCATTAGGTACTTTAACTGACTTAGTCTCACTGTAAGGGACTTCTATCCAAACAATGTCTTTACCAAGCTCAAGGGCACCAACTGTCCAATTAGGAGTCCAAGTGTAAAACAAAACAGATTTCCCGTTCTTATATTTTGCAATAGTATCAGCCATAGAAGCCGAATAGTCTGCTTGTACTGGGTTAATAAAATCACCTAAACCAAGCTCAGCGAAATGTTTTGTAATTTGTTTTTCACATCCCCAGCCTGGAGGGCAAGCTACCATGTCTGCTTTTCCATCACCGTTTGAGTCAAATTGTTTAGCGTGTTTTTTAATATCCATAACAGTTTTAATGCCAAATTTATCTGCAGATTTTTTATCTACTAAATAACCCTGTAAACCACCTTTTGCCATTACATTACCAACTGCTTTAACTTTGCCTTTGGCTTCTTTGATGTAAGTATCATGAGTTCCAAACCAACCATTAACCCATAAATCTAGGTCTCCTGCAGCTGCAGCAAGGTAAAAAACTGAGGGTTTCATAGTTTTTGGCTCTGTAACCTTGTATCCCATTTTTTCTAGAGCTTGTTTGTAGATTTCCGCTTGAAAATAGCCTGTGTCCCAATTGGCTCTTGCCATTCTCACATCAGCCGCGTTTACACTACTACTAATAGTGAATGCTAGCATTATAGTTACTAGGTATTTTAAATATCTCACATTTCCTCCGTTATTTTAATGAATGTTATGGTCAAACATAGCATCTAAAGTCACTAAATGTAACCGGACTCAACTAAAAGGTGAATAATAGCAGATATATACATATGTGAAATATTTATGTCTTATCTGTACACGTATAATTCTTTATTTTTATTTACGTTTTAAATAATAATTAATTAGCTTTAGTCCAGTAACCATATACGCAACGTGTTCCATTTCTAGAGCAATCATGTGTGTCGTGTAGAACGCCTTCTTTAACTACAGTAATGTGCTTAGAACAAGAAACTAAAAGAGTTCCATTCGGTAATTCTTCTTTTTTTAAATGTACTTTACATCCTTGTCCTACAAACATTGTAGGTGTCCACTGAAAGCCTAGTTGAGCAAGATACTTCTTTAAAACCACTCTGTGTGTGCCTGATCTTGGGCTATCATTTTTTTGCTTTAAACTTCTTGCAAGTTTTGTTCTTGATGTATTTCTAAATTCTTCATTAGCTTTAAATAAATCATCATAAACTTTTTGGTATGGCATACCCGTTACTATTGATATGGATCTGACTACACAATCACCAGCTTGACCCTTATAACCTGCTGCTGCTCGCCCACCATCATCAACTTCAAGTTTTAGATTGCTTCTAGAAAATAATCTTTTAAAAAACATGTCTTTTTATTTTATTTGGTTTAAATTTTTTAACAAAATTGCAATTTCATTAAATTGTCGTAACAATGGATTAGATTTTCTCCAAACCAGCCCTATAATTCGTTTTGGTTTTTGTTGTTGAAATTTACTAATTGAAACTTTAGCTGACCTTGTTTCAAAAGGTACAGCTATTTCAGGAATTAATGTTACGCCAATGCCTGAACTAACCATTTGAACTAATGTTGTTAGTGTAGTGCCCTCCATAATATTTTTTGGCACAGAAGTTACTTTGCAAAAAGATAGTGTCTGACTTCTTAAACAATGTCCTTCTTCTAATAATAGTAATTTCATGTTTGTTAGTTCTTTATTGTTTGGCACAGGTTTATTTGCGTCGTTTATATGACGAATTAATAAAAATTCTTCTTCAAAAAGAGGTATCTCAGTTAATAAAGGTTCATAAGTTGGGAGAGCTAAAATAGCTAAGTCTATTTTTCCAGTAATTAAATAAGAAACTAATTTATCTGTAACGGCCTCCTTAGGTTCAATCACAATATCTTTGTATTGCTTAGAAATGGTTTTAATAATTTTAGGCAGCAAATAAGGAGCAACCGTTGGAATTGCACCAATAGACAATTGATTAATGCCATCACCTTTATTTGCCAGGTGTTTAAGGTCATCAAATGATTGGATAATATTTTCTGCTTTATTAACTAAAGCTTGTCCAGTTTGAGTTAAATAAAATTTCTTACTTCCTCTTTCAATAAGCTGACCAAGTGTGCCTTCGAGTTCTTTGATTTTCATAGATAAGGCTGGCTGCGAAATTGCACATTCATCAGCTGCTTTTTGAAAGTTTTTTTGTTTAGCAACCGCGAGGAAGTATCTAAGTTGCTTTGCTGATATATTTATCATAAGTAAAAGTTATAACGTATATAATTAAATATAATTATATCTTATGTCAATATCGTGTTAACATTTAATTTATAATTAACAAAAGGGTAAAAAAATGAGCGTACAAAGTAAAACAAATGGTTCAGGTAAATGTCCTGTAATGCATGGCACAATGACAAAAGCGGAACAAACAACTACAACGGTTTGGTGGCCCAAATCTCTTAACTTAGATATTTTACATCAGCATGATACAAAAACTAACCCTCTACCAGGTTTTAATTATAAAAAAGAAGTAAAGAAATTAAACTTCAAAGCTTTAAAAAAAGATTTACTAAAATTAATGAAAGACAGTCAAGAGTGGTGGCCTGCTGATTTAGGAACTTACTCAGGATTGTTTGTAAGAATGGCATGGCACTCCGCTGGAACTTATAGAATTTCAGATGGTCGCGGTGGAAGTGGTACAGGTAATCACAGATTTTCCCCTTTAGACTCTTGGCCCGATAACACAAACTTAGATAAATCAAGAAGATTGCTTTGGCCGATTAAGAAAAAATATGGAAATAAAATTAGCTGGGCAGATTTAATGATCTTAGCCGGTAATATGGGGTATGAACAAGCTGGACTTAATATGTATGGCTTTTCATTTGGTCGTGAAGATATATGGCACCCTGAAAAAGATGTTTACTGGGGTTCTGAAAAAGAATGGTTAACGGATAAACGTTACTCTGACAAAAATGATAGAAGCTCTTTAGAAAATCCTTTGGCTGCTGTTGTGATGGGTTTAATTTATGTTAACCCGCAAGGAGTAGACGGTAATCCTGATCCTTTAAATACAGCGCACGATGTTAGAGAAACCTTTGGTCGAATGGCTATGAACGATGTAGAAACTGCTGCACTTACTATTGGTGGACACTCTATTGGTCGAGCGCATGGCGCGAGTGATGCACAGGCAGGTCTAGAGCCGGCTGCTGCTGAAATTGAAGAGCAAGGTTTTGGATGGACTCAAAAAGATGGATTAGGAGAAAATCAAATAACAAGCGGTATTCATGGAGCTTGGACATCAAATCCTGATAAATGGGATCACAGTTATCTTGATCTTTTATTGAACTATGAGTGGGAACTTAAAAAAAGTCCTGCTGGTGCTCATCAATGGGAGCCGATTAATCTTCCAGAAAATAAAAAGCCTGTTAATTTAGGGAATCCAAATATCCGTCACAATCCTATTATGACAGATGCAGATATGGCTATGAAAATGGATCCAGAATATAGAAAAATTTCAGAGCGTTTTTATAAGGAACCAAAGTATTTAGAAGAACAGTTTACTAAAGCTTGGTTTAAACTTACGCATAGAGATTTAGGATCTAAGAAAAATTATATTGGCCCTTGGGTACCTAAAGAAGAGTTAATTTGGCAAGATCCAGTCCCAGCTGCAAAAAAGAAATATAGCGCTGAAAAAGTTAAAAAACTTATAGCGACGAGTAAAATTAGTACTGGTGATTTAATTGCTACAGCTTGGGATAGTGCAAGAACATTTAGAAGAACCGATAATAGAGGAGGAGCAAATGGTGGTAGAATTCGTTTAGCACCTCAAAAGGATTGGAAAGGCAACGAACCAATTAGACTTGGTAAAGTGCTAAAACTTCTAGAGAGCATAGCTAAAAAAACAGGAGCTAGCGTTGCCGATACAATTATTCTAGCAGGTAATGTTGGTTTAGAAAAAGCTATTAAAAAAGCTGGTTCTAAAGTGAAAGTCCCTTTCACTGCGGGTCGTGGTGATGCGGCTCAAAATCAAACAGATCAAGATAGCTTCAAGGTATTGGAACCTATTCACGATGCTTTTAGAAACTGGGCTAAACAAGAATATTCTGTTCAGCCTGAAGAGCTAATGCTTGATAGAGCATCTCTTATGAATCTTACAGCAAAAGAGATGACTTGTTTAATTGGTGGAATGAGAGTGCTGGGAACGAACCATAGCGGATCTAAGCACGGTGTCTTTACTGATAAAGTTGGTGTTTTGACAAATGATTTCTTTGTTCATTTAACCGATATGAAATACAAGTGGGAACCGACTGGTAAAAACTCTTACAACATTATTGATCGTAAAAATAATAGAACTAAGTTTACAGCTACAAGAGTTGATTTAGTTTTTGGTTCTAATTCTGTCCTTAGATCTTATGCGGAAGTGTACGCACAAGATGATAATAAAGAAAAATTTGTTAAAGACTTTGTTGCAGTATGGACTAAGATCATGAACGCTGATCGATCACAATCTAATTAATTTTGTTAAATTCAATTAAGCGCTATCTTTGATATTTTCGAAGCTGGCGCTTAATATAAAAATTTATTATTGATTTAAAATTTTCAGTTTTATCTCGCCTGACAATTTATCTGGAAAATAGATTAAACCACAAATACGTCTCATAAGACTAGATTCGTATTGATCTACACTTTTATCAGAAATAATAATCTTCCATAAATGTTCAATGATTTCTGTTTTGACCTCTAAGGACTCTTTTTTAATAGCACTAGTGAAGTTGAACAACTGAATGGAGTCTGCTTCTAATTTTTCAGAATCTTGTAAAATAGTTTCACAATCTTCTTCATTGTAAGAAAAAGATATAATAAAGTTCTTAATTATTCCTCTTTCTTTATCTGTATAAATTTCATCTACTTTAGCAACATGTACTAATAAAGCAGATATTTTTTTTAAATTTTCTTTATTCATTTTAATTTACTTCCACTGTTCCAATAACTTTAAAATTTTTATCAGCAACTATAATTGTTCCCGAACTTACATTTGTATTAAGTATCTCTGAAATTACCACATAATGAGTTACAAAAACTATATTTTTTTTACTACTCAGGCTTGTAATAAAAGTTTTTAAGTCTTTTATTTGTTTGTCTCTATTTTTTTCAAATTTTGAAGCAAAAAAAGAATTTAAAGCACTAAAGGTTTTGTAATTTTTAAAAGCTTTTTTAGCTGTTTCTTTGCATCTGCACCATTCACTTGAAAGTACTAAATCAATAGAAATTTGATTATCTTTAAAAAATTTCCCAATACGCTTGGCTTGTTCAATGCCCGTTTTATCTAAATTTCTTTGCGTCGAACAATCTTCAATACGAAAATTATCAGGATCTCCTCCACCCGGGGCATAAGCATGTCTAATAAATATTAATTTACCACTACTTTTAAGGGAATCAATAACCACTTGATTTGCTAAAGTATAATCAGAAATAAAAAGTGTGTAAATAAGTATTATTAAAAGTTTTTTCATTTTAGAATTTATTATTAAAAATTACAGTGATGAACTAATTTTTTTTATAAAAAATATAATTATTATAATTTTCAAAGAAAGAATATTTCTTTTTAATATATTTTATTGTTTTTGGCATGTTAGAGTAATTTGTTAAAATATTATGGGGCGACTTATAAAGTATAATATTAGGTGATGCTAATTCAAGTTGGTTTATAAATTTTTTTTCTGTATGACCAATTATAACTTGAGCCGGGACATAGAATTGTGTGCAGGTTGGCTTTCTTAAAAAATAAGGAAAGGCAACGTCATCTGTGAATATTTGAATGCAATTATCATCTTTGCTAATTTTTTTATAATATTTTAAAATTGACTTGGTATTTTTATTTAAAAATAAATCGTCTTGTGCTTCGATGAGATATTTAATATTTGTTTTTGAATTTTTTATATTTTGTAATTTTTTCCATACTTCAGTATTGTCACTTTTATTGAACGTACCTGAAAAAAATAAGCACGCTAAACCTATGTAAAATAAAAAAATAGATTTAGATAAAGTTTCCTTACTAATATTTTTTGTCAGATATTGTATTTTTTTATATGCGTCCAATCTTTGAAATAAAAATAACATTAAAATTAAAACAAAAACATACGTATATAGTCCTGATGAATATTTAATGTGAAAACTATCTGACCTCATAAGTGCTGATTTAAAAATTAATACCCCGCTAATAAATAGCAAGTTTACAAAAATTTTAGTTTTATGACTAACATAGAATTTTTTACTAAAATTTAAATTTACGAGTATTATACTGGTTGTATAAATTATTAGTAATGCTTTGGTCCACCTACCGCTACCTGCACTAAAAGGTTTTCGGTATTCTATCCCTAACATATATTCCCAAACGCTAGAATAAATTAGATTAATCTGAAATAGGAATTCCTTTATTTCTTCAGATGGTAGTATTAAAAAAAAAATTATCCACGATAGAAAAATTCCAGCAACTATAAATAAAGTATTTTGTATTTTCCTGTGAATTAATAAATAAATAATAGAAAAGGCTATTAGAATGTTTGCGTAAGCTCCAATATCGTACCACCAGAGCATTGAGATTAAAGAAAATATCCCAACAAAAAAAAATTTTAAATTTAAATTTTTAGTACTACATAATGTTGATCCTAGCATAAAAACAAAAAATACATAGAACGCATGTCTGAATGAAAAATTACTTTGAAAATCATAATAATTTGAAAGGCCAATTGCAAAAAATGTTAAAACAATAAAAAAAATTTTTTTAATAGTATCTTCTAAGTTTAAATTTGAGGCTATTTTTTTTGAAATAAATACCAAGAATAATTTTATTAAAAAAAATAATAGTAATTTAAAAAATTTAATACTTCCTATGGAGTAAAAACCTAAAAAATATTTAGAAATTAAACCGAAATTATTAGCAATTAATCCGTAATCATGAAATGTTCCCCTAAATAATTCATTATTTTTTAAATAGTTTAAAGGCGGAACTAAGTAGCTGCCTTCATGAAAAACGTCAGTTTCATAAACAAAAACACTAAAATTTACTGAAAGAAACTCTAGTAAAATTAATAATATAAATAAAAAAAAGTAAAAATTTAATGAATTGTAGAAATTGTTATGTTTTTTTTGAAGGAAATAATTTGGACTGTTTAAATTTAAATTATATGTTTCTTTATTAATTAAAAGATAGCTTATAAAATAAACTAGACTAGGCAATAAGATAAACAATAGAAATCTTAGAGTTTCATTTAAAGGATTAAATTTCTTTAAATAATACTCACCATTTATGACGTTTTCATTATTATAGGGTAATTTAATATAGTCCCATATAAAAACTATTAATATCAAAAAAACCAAAGACGAAACTAGAGGAAAACATTTTTTCATTTTAAATTAAATTCAATTATGATTAATATAAAATACTAAATAATAAATTGCTAATGATAAATAAAAATTTTGATAAGATTGATTTAGTAATTTTAGCAGGTGGGAAAGGAACGAGAATTAAAAATTTTCTTGGAAAATATCCTAAGCCAATGATAAAATTTAATTCAAAACATTTCATTCAATACATTCTTAATAATACAAGTAAATATAATTTTAGAAGAATAATAATTTTATGTGGTTATCGGCATAAATTTTTTTTTAAAAAATATCATAATAAAATTATAAACTTTAATAAAATTATATGTTTGAGAGAAAAAAAATTATTAGGTACTGCTGGCGCATTAAGAAATTTAAAAAAGTTAAATGTTGAAGATTTTGTGTTAATGAATGGAGACACAATTTTTGATATTAATTTAAATTTACTCACTGCTAACTTAGAAAAAAATAAAATAGGAATTGTTGCATTGACAAAAAATAAAAGTCAAAAAAGCAAAAAATTAAATAATTTAATTTCAAAAAAAAAAATCCTCTTTATTAAAAAAAATAGCTCTATGATGAATGGTGGTATTTATTATTTTAAAAAAGAAATATTTAATTATATAAAAAATAATACTTCGCTAGAAAATGAATTGTTGCCTAAATTAATTAATAATAAAAAAATTAATGGACAAACGTTTAAGAATTTTTTTATAGACATAGGTTCAAAACATTATTTAAAGGAAGGAGAAGCTAAACTCAGAAATCAATATAAAAGACCTGCTGCTTTTCTAGATAGAGATGGGGTAATTAATTATGACAAAGGTCATGTTCATAAATTAAAAGATTTCAAGTTTAAGAAAGGTGTTTTAAAAGGATTAAAATTTTTAATAAAAAAAAACTACTATATCTTTATAGTCACTAATCAGGCTGGCATAGCTAAAGGGATGTATACAGAAAATGATTTTATTAAATTTCACCGACAAATTAAAACAAAACTTCAAAAGCTTAATATTTTTTTTGATGATGTGCAGTATTCACCATTTCACCCAAAAGCTACTATAAAAATATATAAAAGAAATTCTCTGATGAGAAAGCCCGGAAATAAAATGATTCAAAATATTAAATTTAATTGGGATTTAAATTCTAAAAAAAGTTTTATGATAGGAGATAAAGTTACTGATATGATGGCTGCAAGATCAAGTAGAATTAAATTTTTTTACCCTGCTCCAAATTTCTATGAACAAATAAAATCTTTGATTAATAATTGTTAGTAATTTTATTACTATTATTTTTAAAAACTTCGATTAATTCTCTAATTCCCTCTTCTATAGAAATTGTGGCTTTGAAACCTTTTTTTTCTATTTTAACATTGCTAACAAAATAGTCACGTTTATCAGGGTCTGATCTATTTTTTATAACTTTAATTTTTAAAGTTTTAAGCTGTTTTTTTATTTTTTTAGCTAGGTCAATTTTAGTAATATTAGCGCTGGAAAGACCAAGATTATAAACATTTGATTTAAGTTTATTAAAGTTTTCTATTGAAAATATTATTGCTTTAACAACATCTTTAATATGGATAAAATTTCTTCTAAATTTAGGTTCAAAAATTTCAATGTAGTTTTTTTCTACAGCTCTTTGAACAAAGTTGTTTACTAGCAAATCGCTTCGCATTCTATAGCTTGCACCAAATACGGTAGCTAATCTAAAGCTTATCGTGTTTTTAAATTTTTGTACTTCATTCTCTGCGTCACATTTTGTTTGGCCGTATAATGATATCGGTTTTAATGGACTGTTTTCATCACAGTATTTATTTTTTTTTCCAATACCGTATCCAGAATTCGTAGTCAGATAAATCAACTTATTTTTATTATTTAAATTATTTAATATAGTTTTAATTGATCCAAAATTAATAGCTACAGCATCTTTTTTATTCTTTTCACATAATGGTGCACCAACTAAAGCAGCTAATGGAATTATAAAGTCATGTTCTTTAATCTGTTTTTTGAGGAGAGATGTGTTTCCAACGTCATTATTTATAAAAATGAAATTTTTATTAAAATAAAGATGATCCAAAGATCCTTTATCATATTTTAATATATCAATAACTGTAACTTTATAGCCTTGATTAATGAGTTCTGTGCTTAACATCGATCCAATATATCCTCCACCTCCTGTAATAAGAATTTTTTTCATTTAAATATATTTAGAATTTTTATCTCTTTTGCTAAGTATTGGTTTTTTTATTGGCCATTTAATATTAAATTTAGGATCATCCCATTTATAGCTTTTTTGTTTTTTTGCATCTATATATTTTCCTTTGTAAGACCATTTATAATGAAAAACACAGGTTTGCGATAAACACAAATGTGCATTTGCATAATAAGGAGGTATTAAAACTAGCTTAGGTTTTTCATGTGATAATATTATTTTTTGTGTTTTTAAATAATTATTTGAATTTTTTCGCATATCAACCACAACTAATAATATTTTACCAAAAACACATGTGATTAATTTCCATGATTTAAAGTCACAATGCAATCCTCTAATTGTATTTTTTTTTGATGTTGAGAATTTGTCATGATTAAATTTAATTTTGTTAAACATTCCTTTTTTCCATGTTGTCCAATAAAAACCTCTTTTATCTTTAAACGATGAATTTTTTATTATCTTTAAACCTGAAATCATTTTAAAATTTTATAATTTTCAAAACCTTAGATGTGTAGTGAGAATATGTGCTCATTTTTTCTGCTGGTTTATTTCTTTCATATTGTCCAGAATCGATAAATTGATCCAGACCGATAGAGGGTATTATTTTTGAATATTCTTTAATTCTATCTTTATGTGGTAAGTGATTTCCAACAAATATAGTTGTATCAATTGAAATTCTAGTCCCGCAATTATTTTTTCTATAGGTATTGTGAATCGCAGCATAATCTGAAAAATGAACGTGTCCAATTTTAGGAACTAGATTCTTAATAGGCTTATAATATTTCATCACCCATTGCATTTTTTTATAAGATGGTGAATCACTTAAAAACTTTTCTTCAAATTTAGATTTGGGTTCATAAAAAAGTAAATTATTTTTTTTTACATCTCCAATAAATGGTATAAAACAATTCATTCCCCAGGGTCCTTCTACCCAAGCATCGGAATGTGGAACAGAGGTAGATAATTCTCTATTTTCATTTTCACTTAGCTCTTTACCGAACTTTATTCTAATATTGGGAGTTATCCTAAAAAGTTTTAATAATTTTTCATCTTTTTTAGTTATTTTTTTTATTAACTCACACCAACTTCTTAAAACTAGGTTGTATTCTAGGTGATACTCTCTTTTGGGTACTACGGCTCCATTAGGTGTTATGTTTCTTCTATTTTTTCTAGCTTTATCAACATTACTAATAAATTTTTTATCATTATCATCAAACTTTATCGACATTGCTTTTGAGATGTAAAGTTTTAAGTTAAATTTAAAATCATTAAATAAATTTTTTTCAATTTTATAAGCTGCAATTAGCGGATGAACCTTGTTCAGTTTCCAATTTTTACTAATTTTATCTATTCTACTTATTCTATATTTAATACTCATATGACATTGTATATAGTAATTTTATAATTAATTAAATTTAAAACTTAAAACAAGGATTTTGTCTTGCCAAAAAAAATTGTTTATCAATTTAAACCGTTTGTTAAAATTATTAGGGAAAACTACATAAATAAATATGAAAGCAAAAAAAACTTTCATCAAATTTATCTGCAAAACTCAAGTATGGTAGTACTCCAAGATAAAGAAAAGAGAGTTTTATTCTTAAATGAATATAGAAGAGGTTTAAAAAAAATGTCCCTAGGTTTCCCTGGAGGCAATATAGAAAAAAAAGAAAAACCTATCCAGGCTATTAAAAGAGAACTTTTAGAAGAAACAGGTTTCATAGCTAAAAATTGGAAATTATTATTCACTTATTCACGCCACGGCACATACAATTGTGGCAAAGATTATATATTTTTTGCGAGCAATATTAAAAAAAAAGAGACAAAAAATAAAATAGAAAAAATAGAAAGAAAATGGATGAATAAAAAACAAATAATTCAAAACTTGAATAAAAATAAGTTTGAAACAAGTGGTGTGTTGTCGACTGTTCTATTCTATTTATATAAAAAAATATGATTGAAGCACTAAAAGAACTTTTCAGGTATCAATCTACCTTTATTAGTTATAAAGAATTCATATTTTTTAGACAAACGACGTGATATAGGTGTTTTTATATTTTTTAGTTAAAAATTATGATGGATTCTATTAATCATTTGATAATAATTAATAATTATTTTATATAAAATTTATATGACACAAAAAATATCAATAATTTTTTCTTTTTTTAATGAAGAAAACTGTATTAACGATGCGGTTGAACATGTTTCCAATGCATTGTCAGGTATTCAAGATCTAGATTATGAATTAATTTTTATTAATGACTCCTCTACTGACGATTCACTAAAATTATTATCAAATAAATCTATAAATAATAAAAAAATTAAAGTTATCAATATGTCAAGAAGGTTTGGTCATATGCCTTGCGTCCTTGCTGGTTTAAAATATTGTGAAGGTGACGCGGCTATTCATATGGATATTGATTTACAAGATCCTCCGGAAATTATAGCTAAAATGATAAGAAAATGGAGAGAACAAAATTGTGATGTTGTTTATTCTCAAAGAGAAAAATTTAAAAATTCTTTTATAAATAATATTTTAACATTTTTTGGTTATAAGATATTAAAAAAATTTAATTATATAAATTTAGAAGAAAACGCTGGAGATTTTCGTCTTATTTCAAAAAGAGTAATTAAAGAAATAATTGAGTTAAATGAAACAAGTAACTTTAGATTTTTAGTAGATTTTGTTGGTTTCAAAAGAGAAAAAGTTTTATATCAGCGTCAACCAAGAGAACATGGTGAAAGTAAATTTGGTTTTAAATCTGTAATATTTAACTTTCTTGAGGGTGCCTTGCTGCCTTTTTCTGATACTTTAATAAGATTTTCTTTTATTGTTGGTTTTGTGGGTATAGCAATAATTATATTATTAATACCAATTATGATTTATCAAATTATCCAAAATCAAGATTTTTTAAGCTTTTCAAACTTACTTCTTTTTGGCGTATTTTTTCTTGTTGGAATTCAAGCTTTTATTTTAAGTATTATTTCTGTATACATTGGGCTAATTTATAAACAAACAACTAATAGACCAAAATACATCGTAGAAAGTAAAATAGGTTTTGATGAGTAAGCTTGATGCAAATTTACTAAAAAAATATCATAGGGATATATTCTTTAATTACTCTGAATATCCCACTAAAGATAATTGGAACTATAATTTTAAATCAGATGATTATAAAAAAAGCTTATTAGATTGGCTGCCGAGAAATACGTCAGAACCAATAATGTTATATGTACACACACCTTTTTGTGAACAACTTTGTTATTTTTGTTTCTGCAGCAAAGAAATAACTTCTGAGTACAAAAAAGCAGAAGATTATTTATATAATTATTTATTTAAAGAAATAGATATGCTTTTTTCTTTTTTGAAAGAAAATAATATAACTTTAAATGTAAAAGAAATATATTTTGGTGGAGGTTCGCCAACCTTTTATAAAGAAAAAGAATTTAAGGCACTTATAGATAAATTAAAAACTTGTTATAATTTTGATAATGTTATTGATTTTACTGTTGAGATCGACCCAAGAAGAGTAGATGAGTCAAAATTGTTATTTTATCATGAGTGCGGTGTAAATCGTCTTTCATTTGGAGTTCAAGATTTTGATTTGGAAGTTCAAAAGAGAATAAACAGAATACAGGATGAAAAATTATTTGATAGCTTACTTACCACTAAAGTAAGAGATAAATTTAAAGTAATTAATTTTGATTTATTGATCGGTCTTCCGGGCCAGACTTCCACAAGCATGAGTAAAACTTTAGATAAAGTAATCAAAATAAAACCTACTCAAATTCAACCCATGCTTCTGCACTATGATCCGTTTAAGAGAAAATATATGATTAATATGTTGAAAGATGGTCCTCTTCCGGATTTTTACGACCGGCAAGAGATGTACGGGGTTGTTAAGGAAAAACTAATGAATGATGGAGGTTATAAAAAAGCTGGATTTGAATCATATGCTTTACCTGACGATCCTCTTATCAAGGCGATGAGTAATGAAAAAGCACTATACAATTCGTTGGGCACCCAAACAGGAGATGTGACAAATTTTATTGCTTTAGGAACTTCGGGTGGAGGATGTTTAGGTGATGATTATTATTTTCAAAATTATTACGAACAAAATAAATACAGAGAGTGTATTAGGCAAGGACATTTACCCACTTTTAGAGGCACTAAACTTAACTCAGATGACAAAATAAGAAGAAATATTTTACAGTTTTTAAAAACATACTATTATTTAAATATTGCTAATATTGAAAAAAAATTTCAGATTAATTTTAAAAAATACTTTGAAATAGAGTTTGCTTTACTAAAAAAGCTTGAAAATGACGGATTAGTTGTTTGCAGCAATGAAAAAATTCAAATTACTGATATTGGAATTCATTTTACTCCCCAAATAATTAATGTGTTTGATAAATATAACAGAATCGAAACTTACGACGATCAAAAAGATATTATTGCAAGACAGATACCAAGAACAAGTGTTTAAAATATAATATTGTTTAAAATTTTACAAATTTTTATAATTTTTGTTTTAGTTAAAGAAGGGTAATTGCCTATATAATACCCGAAGAAATGAACTCTCTCCACATTTTTGAAACTTTCTACATTAATATTACGAATATATTTTTTTAAATATGGTTGCCTCAACTGGTTACCACCTCCAGCATTTCCTCTCCTAAACTCAATATTATAACTACTTAAAATTTTTTCGAAAATATCTCTTTTTTTAATATTTAAAGTTTTTAATATTATTGGAAAAGCATAATTTGAATTTCCACTAAGATTAAAGTCTGTGTAATATTTGCTACTATTAATAAGGTTTAAAAATAGTTTTAAATTCTTAGCTCTTATGATGTTATTTTTATCTAGTCTTTTAAGTTGATTAAGTCCTAGAACGGCGCCTATTTCATTGTTTCTCATGTTGTAGGAGGGATGTATGAAAATAAATTTAGGAGAAAGTTTTGGATTATTTTTAATGATTTCTATTTCTTTTTTTTTGTCTGAAAGTTCTCTTGCCATTCCATGGGATCTTAACAAACGAGCTAATTCATAAACATTCTTATTGTTGGTACATATCATACCGCCCTCTATAGTCGACATATGATGAGCATAGTAAAAAGAAAAATTTGAAATCAAACCAAACGTTCCAAGTTTTTTTTTATTTAATGTTGCACCGTGAGACTCGCAAACATCTTCAACTAAAGGTATTTTTTTTCTTTTTAAGAAATCAATGAAATTTTTTGTAAGGGCATTAAATCCTTGTGCATGAGTAATAAAAACGGCCAAAGTTTTTTTATTTATCTTCTTTTTTGCTTCTTCAAGATTCATTGAAAGATTGTTTAAATTTATATCTACAAAAACGGGTTTACAGTTATTTTGTATAATCGAAGCAACATCCGAAGACCATGTAAGTGCTGGTAATATTATATTTTTTTTTTTCTTATCTAAAATTTTAAGTATTGAAATACTTAATAGATTAGCTGATGAACCAGAATTAACAAAAACACTATATTTAACTCCCAGCCATTTTGACCAAGCTTTCTCAAATTTCAAAACATTTGTAGACTGAGTTAAGATTACATTTTTTTGTTTTAACAATTTAACTACTAAATCTATATCCGACTTAGTGAAATTATTCTCCATTAATGGGTGTTTAAAATTTTTCATTTTTCAGTATTTAATAAAATTTCTGAACCACTTTCGGAGAAATTAAAGGGTATAATAGTAGTATTTTTAAGCTTTTTTTTAAAATTTATTATTTTGTTTTTTGGTAAGTATAAGAGCATAAACCCGCCACCCCCAGCTCCTAATATTTTGCCTCCTAACGCACCATGCTTCAAAGAAAATTCATAAAGATCATCTATTTTCTGATTTGTAATTACTTTTCCTAAACTTTTTTTTAATTTCCAACCTTCATGTAATAAACGTCCAAAGTCATTAAATTTATTTTTCAATAATAAGCGTTCTCCTTCTTTAACTTGTGATGATATTTCTTTCATTTCATATTCTTTGTTTTTTAGATTGCTTACATATTGACCTGCTATTTCATTTGCTGTTCTGTTTATTCCAGTAAAAATTAAAACAAGATTTTTATTAAACTCTTTAATTTTATTATCTATCTTAATTTTTTTTATTTTATAGTTACCATCTCGATCTATATCTACTTTGTTAAATCCACCATACGTCGCTGAAATTTGATCTTGCATACCAACTACTTCTTTGAGCGTTTTTTGTTCAAAATAAATACTTTTTTTTGCTAAATCTTTTGTTGAGACCCTTTTTTTTTTAATATTTAAAAAAGAATTCATTAGTCCCACAACGAAACTAGAGCTAGAACCCATTCCACTCCTTGCCGGCAAATCGCCTTGATAATGAACTTCCATTCCTGTTTTGAAATTAAAATTATTTAACATTTCTCTAACAACATTGTGTTGAATGTTTTTAATTTTATTTACTGTTTCTACTTTTGACCACACAATTCTATAATTAGAGTCCGAAAATGAAGGTAATTGTCTTACAGTTAAATAAACATATTTATCAATAGTAGTTGAAAGAAACGCACCTCCGTGTTTTTGGTACCACACAGGATAGTCTGTACCTCCACCAAAAAAAGAGATTCTATAGGGTGTTTTTGTAATTAACATTTTTTTTTATAATTTCTCTTATTTTTTTAATAATTTCTTTTTCATTAGGAGGAAGGTTGTCACTTTTTTTGGAGAAACCGGCTGACTGATTTTTTAATCCCATTACTTCCACTTTTTTGCTAGATAGTTTCATTAACTGGTACGCCATATCAGAGGCAACCCCGCTCTCATAGTCATCATCTAAAATAATTCCGCCGTGTTTAGATTTTTCAAGAGTTCTTAGCCATTGATCTTTAATTTCAAATGGTTTTATCCATAAAATATTTGCTATCGCAATTTTTAAATTTTCTTTTTCAAGAGTTTCTTTAACTTTTTGAGCTTCAAATCTTGTAATGGATATTGAAAAAATAATTATATCAACATCATCAGATAAAAAATCATTAAGTTCTTTGTGGTTACCATAGCTGGCTCGATGTTCAGAGACGTAGTAAACTTCATCTTCGTTCATAAAACTTTTATATGCTAATTTATACTCTTTAGGAGTCATTGGTGAGATAATTTTAACTCCAGGCATTCGGTAATAAAGGGAACAATGAGATGATCCTGCTACTGGACCAATTGAGCCCTCCATAGCTATACCTCTAATAAATATTGGGCAAGGTACATTCCATAATTCTTTGGATTTACATGCATAATTTAGGATGATTGGGGCGTTGAACCAATTAAAACCCTGATATCTAATGACATATATAGGTCTTCTATTGGACAGGCCAGCTCCAACAACAATACCACCATTTGCAACATCAGCCATGCTTAATTCGATAACACCTTCTTTTTCGGTTAACTCAGGAATTGTTCCACCAACCCATCCAACGGCTGACAAACATTGTCCAAGAATTAAACCATTTTTTTCTTTTAAATGCTTTAAAACTGTTTTTTTTATTGTTTCTCTAACTGTAATTTCCATAATTTTTTAATATTTATTTTATACTGTTCGTCTATTTTTATAGCTTGGTTTCCTAATTTTGTTTTTTCATTTCTAAATCGATCGAAAGTTTTTTTATTATCTATTCCACTTCCAGCGTGCCAATAAATTCTATTGGTATTTATGTTCAACAGCATAGGTTTTTTAAAGAACAAATTTGAGTGTTTTTCAATTTCTTTGGGATCATCTTTAATGTCATGTCCTTCTAGTTTAAATGATCTGGCCACATCTTTCATGTTCCAATTACGTCTGACACTTTTTTTGGTTAAAATAGATAAATCATTATCTTCTACAATAAATAAAATTGGTAATTTTTTATGTGAAGCCCAACCAAGAGCACCTAAAACATAGTCTTCTTCCGCAGCAGCATCACCTAGAAATATTATAGTAGGTTTTTTTGTTGCAAAGCACGCTCCAACACCGATAGGCCCGTTTGAACCCATCAAGCCATCATGACCAAACATATTGATATCTTTAGAATGAATTGATGCTGAGCCACCTTTCCCTTTAGTGCATCCACTCTCTCTTCCAAGTAATTCGTCAATAAGTTTAATAATATTTCCTCCAAAAGCTAAATAGGTTGAATGACATCTATGTTGACCAAATATTAATGGTTTGATTTTTTTTTTTTTACAAATTGAAGATAGTGTTGCTGCTATAAATTCTTGCCCAGCAGAGACATAAACTGGTGTTGTAATTTTTTTATTATTTACGTTTTCAATAACTCTTTCTTCAAAGTTTCTGCACAAAGAAGCTTTCTTAAAGATCTCTAATCTAAAGTTTTTATTCATTATTAATTTTTAAGACAGCTAACTTTTTATCTATTTTAAAAACTTGAGCTAATTTCTTAAAAGTTCCTGTTCTAATAATATCTCCAGGAGATAATATTTTTTGTTTCTTTTTATTGCATACACTTCCGTTTAAAACAGCAAATATAGTGTTATTTTTTTCAGCTACAAGCTTTTTAAAATTTTTATGAATTTCAAGTTTAACTGTCGTTTTACCAAATAAATACTCTTTTTTTTCTTTAAATTTATGTAATTTTAAAATATTTTTATTTTTAGTTAAATTTGAAATTTTTTTTCCCTGTTCGTACGGCTTTTTTTCTCTCCCATATTTATCGTTAAATCTTACTAGATCGTTTTTATTTATAGGTGTTTCAAATTCTAAAGCCAATAATGGCTTTTTAGATATACATTTTATGGAGTGGAATAAGCCAGTCCTAATCATTAGCTTAGAAGGACTTTTATAAATTTTTCTTTCACTTTTCCAAAGGCCTAATTGAATTAATGCTTTGCCGTCTAATAAAACAAAACCAGTTTTTTTTGTTGGATGACAATGAAGTGAAGTACTTTTGGTTGGGTTTATATTAAGTAAAGTAACTGATAAAATATTTTTATAACGATAAACTACGTATTCATGACCCCAAGGTTTAAATACAATTCTATTATCATAATAAGCATTTTTTTTTTTGTTCATTTAAAGAAATTAAGAGTAGCTGCCATCCAAGGACCCATATCTTTATAGTGTGCAGTTGTAATAATTTTTCCATCAACTACTGCAGGTAGATCAGTATAAATTCCCCCTGCGTTTATGATGTCATCTTTCATACTGTAATAACCAGCGATTTTTTTACCTTTAACTATTTTTGCCGAAATTAACAACTGAGCTCCACTGCAGATACACGCAATAACTTTTTCTGCTTTATGAAAATCACTAATAAATTTTATCAATCTTTCATCTTGACGTATTTTCTCCATCGCCTTTACTCCTCCAGGTAGAACTAACAATTCATAATCTTTAACATTAATTTGATTAATATCTTTAACTGGATGATCTTTGTTTGGTGGTAAAATAGTACCTAAAATTCCATTAACAGGTTTTCCACCAATAATGCATACGTCTAATTTACTCTTAGCTTCTAATAGACGATAATAGGGGTAGATAAACTCATGATCTTGAGCCAGCGCACCACTTATAATTATAGATGTAAACATAAAATTTTTTACATTAATTAATAAAACAATTCAATTATAAGTTTTTTATAAACTAATAATTAACCTTCTCTTTGTGATGTTTTCTATTAATTTTGTATGCTATCATTTTTTGAATATGGTCAGATGTGCTGTTTCCAAATGTAGACTTTATCATCGATAAATAGTTTGAGTCGTTAAAATATGCTGAAAAAGCTTTATCTCTAAAATCTAAAACTTCTGTTGATTTAAGTTTTTCCGTTCTTAGAGGAAGACACTCGTATGCATGCTGTGAGTAGCCAATCCAACCAGGTCCTCCTTTGTCTTCCGGAAGCTGCCATGAGTTCTTTTTTGCCATTATATGTAATTGTGAACCAGGGTATGCCATAGCTGAATAAAAATTTGCCCACTCACTATTAATTCTTAAAGATAAATCTAAAGTTTCTTTCATAGAGTCTAAAGTATCGTCAGGTAAACCGAAAATATAATTTGCTCCTACAAAAAAACCCATTTTTCTAACTTTTTTTACGATACCTTCAATATCATAATTGTCGAATCTGCCTTTAACCACTCCATCCCTTACATGTTTTGAACTTGATTCTATTCCTAGTCCCAACCATTTAATGCCGGCCTTCTGCATTTTTCTCAACATTTCATCGTCTTCAAGAGTGTCTATTCTTGCGTATGCCCAAAAATTTAATTTATCTCCATAGCCAAGTTTAATAATTTCATCACAAACACCGATTACTTGCTTTGGGTTTAGAACAAACATTTCATCAGGAATTTTAATATTTAAAATATTATACTCCTCAACTAATACTCTAACCTGTTTAGCTATATGTTGAGGTGACCAAAATCTTATAGTATTTCTTTCAAAAGGGGCATTGATGCAACAAAAAGTACATTTAAAAGGACAGCCTAAACTTGTTTGGAGTGAAGCGTAAGAATTTCTAGACTCAAGTCTACCAAACGTATGCCAATTGTGTGCTTTATATTTATTCATATCTAAAAATTTCCACGCTTGTCCTGGAAGATCTTCATCTAATTTTTCAAACATTTTTGCTTGTGGATTGAAACTTAAATTTTTATCTTTGTCATAATACCATAGTCCTGGAATTTTTTTTATGTCACTAATTTTTCCATCTATAAAATCAATTAAATTTTTTATAGTTAAAGGTCCCTCACCTTGGCAAACATATGTATAGGGTTCTTCCTCTAATGTTTGTTGCGGTAGTGCAGATGCGTGTGTTCCAACAACTACTGACTTGATTTCGTTTGATGATAGTTCATTCAATTTTTTGCAAGTTTTATTACCACCTGGCATGCACTGAGTTGATGCCGAAGGTTGCTGTCCATAAATCATGAAAACTGCTAATTTAGGATTTAACTTTAAAATCTTTTCAGCGGTTTCGTCGTGGTTTAAATTTTCTGCTTCGGCATCTAGGATTTTAACATTATAATTTCTTTTTAAAAGATAGTTTGCGATTAACGAAGACCAAACTGGAGGCTCGATCGCAGCATATTCATTTGATAGTCCTTGATAAACTTCTAGTCTGGATCTGGGCGTAATAAACAAGACGTCTAAGTTGCTCATAAAATAGAATTAAATTAATTTTTTTTTTTTGCGGGATATTCTCTTTTACCAATAATTAAATCACAAACAGTTAATAGCCAAATTTGATGGGTATTTTCAACAAAATTATAAGCTTTAGAATTAATCCACAAACTTAGATCAGCTACTTTAGACAAAGGATTATTTTTTGTATGACCTGTCAGTGAAATTACTTTAATTTTTTTTCTTTTTGCCGCTTTACAGGCATTTAGCATGTTCTTAGATTTTCCGCTAGATGAGATCAGAACTAGCGCGTCATTTGGATCTGCATAAAAGTCTACTGCTTTTTCTATCCATCTTTCATAACCATAATCATTAGAAAAACAAGTTATTAGATCGGCCTCGTTAAAGTTAACAGTTCTTATTTTTGCATTTTTTGTTAAATCTACGCTTACATGACTGGCAATCGCTGCACTTCCACCATTTCCAAAGATTAAAATTTTACCTTTTTTTTTCGATATTTTTAAAAATATATTTCTAACCTGTATGAGATCGTTAATTATATCTTTACCAGGTCTGATTGTATCTGAAAGATCATTTAGATAATTTTTTAAAAAAATAATGTCTTTTTTCACTGAGTTCATAAAATTTTATAGCACATAATAAGCTTAGTTTTTATAAATATTTTTACTTAATGTTGATGTGGTAAAATTAAAAGCTTAGTCAAGTTCATTAGCTGCTAGAATAAGATTAAATCTTCTTTGTGATAACTTTTCTTTACTAGTAGATTAAAATTAATTAATTTCTAACAATAAGATTCTGGTAAAAGTCTATGTTAAATAAAACAATTGAATTTCATCCGCTTAATCTTTTAAAATATTACATTTGAAATCTATAAAAAATACTTAATTAATAAGGGATTTTTAATATCAGTGTTTTTTTGTGCTGCTTGTTATACATATTTTCATAATATTGACTATTTTAATATTGGAGGTATAGTTGTACAATGCTTATAAATAAGTGTGCCATTCACATGGATTAAAAGTGGCTCATCTACATGAGTTAAAAGTAGGTAAACTTTAACAGTGAGGTAAACCTATGCTTAAAATCAAAGATCATCTAATGAAGACGATCAAAAACCAACACACAAACGATCAGAAAGAAAAAGCAATTGAAAAAAAAAAAGTTGCCGTTGAAGCTTATGGCAATGGTACGACAGGTTACAGAATTAAAAATGGCCCTAATAAAGGAAAAATTTTAGGTCACATTTCGACTAAAGGAAATAATAATTTTTAATTAATTCAACTTCTAAAGGAGGGAATTTTCAAGTTCCCTTCTTTTAAAATACTTTCAAACCTATTACACCAAGAAAAATTAATAAAATTGAAATTATCTTATAAAAACTTATTTTATCTTTTAAGTAAAAGTAGCCAATGAATATGGCAAAGATAATACTAGATTCTCTTAAAGCGCTTACCATAGGAATAGGTGCTTTTGTAAAAGCCCACACAGTAATCACATAAGCAACATAGGAAAAGCTTCCACCAACCCAAAAGACAACTTTTCCTTCAGTCAAAGTTTTTTTTAAAATATTTTTTTGTTTTCTAAAATGTAAAACAACAGGAAAAAATAAAGCGCTAAAAATAAATACCCAACTCATATAACTAATAGCAGATCCGCTTAATCTTGCTCCATAACCATCTACGACAGAATAAATTCCAATAAAAACTCCAGCAGCTAATGAAGTATAAAGTATTTTGTTATTTTTGATAACAGACTTGCTAAAAATACCAATTAAAATTACTCCTGCTGAAATAAGCAGAATAGATAAAATAGTTAATACTTTTAGATAAACACCTAAAAAAACAATTGAAATTATGGTCGCTACTAACGGGCCAAATCCGCGTGCTATAGGATAAACAGTTGTAAATTTTCCAGTCTGATAAGCTGTTAAAAGAAAATTTTGGTATCCTTGATGAATTAAAGCACTAAGAATAATGTATGGAAAACTTTCAATACTTGGTGATGGTAAAAAAATTACAGCAATAATACAGGCTGGAACATGTCCGTAAACAATTGCGGGTATAGATACATTTTTATTTTTATATTTACTGGCCATACTATTCCAAATAGCATGAAGAACGGCAGAAAATAGAACTGTAATAAAAACTATTGTATCCATAAAATTTTAAATATTCATACACGATCTAAGATTATAAGTTAAGTAGTGCTTAGTTAATAATTTATTGTAATTATAGTTTTTTTAATTTAATAAATTATACCTATGAACAAATTAAATTTAAGTAATAGAACAGCTATTGTCACTGGTGGAGCACAAGGTTTCGGTTTTGCTATGACTAAACGTTTTTTAGATTCAGGAGCAAGTGTAATCATTTGGGATTTGGACAAAACAGCATCGGAGCTAGCGTTAAAAAAATTAAATAATCCAAAATTGTCTTCAACAAATATTGATGTCACCAATTTTGACCAAGTAAATTCCGAAATAGAAAAGATAACTAAAGACACAAAAATTGATATTTTTATAAATAACGCAGGTATTGCAGGTAAAAACACTACGGTTTGGGAATACCCAATTGATGAATGGAGAAAAGTTTTAGAACTAAATCTTAATGCTGTTTTTTATTGTCTAAAAGCAATCACTCCTCACATGATTAAAAATAATTACGGACGAATTGTAAATATTTCATCGATTGCTGGAAAAGAAGGAAATCCTAATGCTTCAGCTTATAGTACTTCTAAAGCAGGAGTGATTGGCTTGACCAAGTCCTTAGGTAAAGAATTAGCAAATAAGAATATAGCAGTAAATACGGTAACCCCAGCAGCAGCAAAAACTAGAATTTTTGATCAAATGACAAAAGAACATATTGATTATATGTTGTCTAAGATTCCAAGAAATAGATTTATACTTGTTGAAGAATTAGCTTCTCTTGTAGGTTGGCTAGTTAGTGAGGAAAATTCCTATACAACAGGAGCAGTATTTGACTTAAGTGGTGGTAGAGCTACATACTAAAAATTAAAATATTTATATTCAATGAAAGAAATCTATTTTTATTTATTAACTGGAATAGCTATTGGATTGCTTATTTATCTTACTGATAAATATATTCTTTAACGACTAACAAGTCTTAGTAACAAGTAAATTAAAAGATAAAAACAAGACACTCAATATAAACTGACTAATTTTTACACAGTTTATATGAATTTTAAGTGTGCTTTTAATAATTAATAAATTAGTGTACATGGCAGTTAATAAATTAATTAAAAAGTTAAATGATATACAAAGAATTTTTAGAAGCCCTAGAAGAACTTGAATTAGATCTAGATTCAGCTGCTGAAGCATTAGATTTAGAAATCTCAGATATTGAGGCCTGGGAAGAAGAAGAAGAAATTCCACAATCGGCTGAAAAATGGATTAAAAAAGAAAAAGTTGAATTTGCAGAACTGCATAATTCTAATGAAGATGACGACTTTGTTGACGAAGATGAAGATAATTTAGATGATGATGATGAAGATCTAGACTTTAATGGTGAAGAAGATAAGGATGAAAAATAATTTCAACTTCACTTGAAATCAGGTAGCTGATTTAATTTTTTATTAAATATATACTTTTCAAAAAATAAATTAAAATTTATATATAATTTTAGCATTAATAGAGAAATTAGTAAGCCGAAAAAAATTCTTGCAAAAATTACTCCTGAAAAATGCCCGCCAACGGCAAGCATTAAAAGTGTGTCTTCAATGATGGCATGGATAAGATTAATTAACATAACAGAAAGAAAAACACTTTGTTTATCTATCTTACCAGAATTCACTTCTTTGATTAGAATACCACCTCCAAACTGCAGCCCAATAGTCATACCTACAATTATAATATTCATCGCTGACTCACTAATACCAAAAAATTTTAAAGGAGGGACTAATATTTTTTTCAAAAAACTTTCTACACCTATTACTTTAAGAATTTCTAATATGGTCACAAGCACTACTACAATTACAAAAATATAAAATAAATATAATGTTTGATCTTTTATCCAAGCTAAAAAACCTGTCTCTGGCAACTCTACTATAAAAGACGTAGTAAACGGTTCGTTTAAATAATTCAATTTGCTATAAATAAAATTTAAAATTAAACAAACAAAAAAAGCTGAAATAAATCTATAAAAAGAAGTAAAAAAAAAAGAAACACCCGCTGATTTTGATATAGCTGACTCGATTAAAAGATTATGACAGAGCAGCATAGCTACTGTTAAGACTGTTATTTGAGCTATGCTGACATCAAGATATGGAAGAAGATTTATGAACAAAATTAAAGCCGCGTAAATATTAACCACTATAGCTGTTACCCAGATAATACCTAATTCGGCAGGTAAACCAATTAAACTCATCAAAGGTGATAATGTTTTGGCAATAAAACCTACTATGCCAGTGATCTCTAATAACTTAATAATAAAAACAAAAGGAATTAAAATTTTATACAAAGGTATTGTTACTTCTTTAATTTCTTGTAAAAGTTTTTTGAAGAACATTTTTGCTATATCTATTAAATTAATTTTATTTAATATTTTTAATTTTACCAGTGAAGTTTGCCGATGTAAAAACACCTCCCTGAAAAAGTAGAGCCATTTTATCTTTATGTTCATTTTTACTTAACAAATGAATTTTAAATCGATCAGCACTATCTTTGGGTTTATAGCCAAGTTGATAAGCTTTTGAATTGTTCCACCAAGATTTTTTATTTTTAGAAGCTCCATAAACAACTTCATGATGGATAGATTCATGTTTAATTCCAATATCTACGAGTTGAGTCAAATCATCATAACTAATCCAAGTTGATAAGTGTCTTCTATCTTCTGGTACCCTCAAGCATGAACCGATTCTAATACACATAGATTTAATATTAAATTTATCTGCATAGAAGCGTGATAAATCTTCGCCAAAAGCTTTACTTAAACCATAATGACTATCTGGTCTTTGAGTTGAAGAATGGTTTAGTCTTGTAGTTCTTCTGTGAAAACCAATAGCATGGTTTGAACTTGCAAAAATTATTCTTTTTACTTTATTGATTCTTGCTGCCTCAAAGAGGTTGTAAGTACCAATAATATTGTTTTGTAAAATATTAGATTGAGTATCTTCTATGGGTATAGCACCAAAATGAACGATAGCATGAATACCTTTGGTCATTTTTATCACTGCTTTAATATTTTTAAGATTAGTTAAAACAAATTTTTTTTTTTTATCTATTTTTTTTTTTTTTAAATCCGTACCAAAAGATTTAAAAGTATTATCTTTCAATTCGAAAGGAAGCTTATTTAGGTTTAATTTAGCTAGTATTCTTTTATCTCGTAATTTTTGTTCTTCCATATTTAGTCCTTTTTAAAAAAACCACGAAGATATTAGGATGACTTCCAGAGGTTTTTTTATGTTGGTTAGTTATTTAATCTAAAGTTGATTAAATTTAACAAAGCAGTTAAAATTAGTCCAGACATTAAGGGCTAAATAAATCACTAATGTGATTATTTTAGGTTTTTTGAGAATAGATATAAAAATATTGCAATAGCAGGGCCTATTCCTAGGGCATAAAATAAAGTTCCGATACCTACTATTCCCCCTAAGAACCATCCAAGGAAAACTACAATTATTTCAATTGAGGTTCTTACCAAAGCTATTGGTAAACTAGTTTTTTTTTGTAATCCCGTCATCAAACCATCTCTTGGCCCAGCTCCTAAGTTAGCTATCAGATACATAGTTGTACCAAAACCAACTAATAAAATGCCAGCGAAAATCATAAAGAGTTGAAAAAAAAAATCGTTTGGTTTGTCAACGCAGTAAATTGTTAGATCAATCATAACGGCAATAATTATAAAATTAATAACTGTACCCATGCCTATTTTTTGATCTAAAAAATGCCAAAGTAATAAAACTAGAAAGCTAACTAGAAAAGCAATAGTTCCAATAGATAAACCAAGACTCACAGCTACTCCCTGATGAAGAACATTCCAGGGTGAAGCACCAATGCTAGAAACAATTAATAGCCCCTCACCAAAACCAAAGAAAATTAGGCCCAAACAAAGATAAAATAAAGTTTTTAAAGAAGGTTTGAAGTTGACTGGTGAATCAGAACTCCAAGACAGTTTAGGGATATTTTTAACGTGAAGAAACATTGGTTTATCTATCAAATGTACAAAGTATACACAATCGACATATTATTCTATATTCGGAGTGTATATGAGTGAAAAAAATTTTTTTGATTTTAACCTCGAAAGTTTGAAACTTTTTTTAAATAAAGATTTAAAAATTGAAGAAAAAAAAGTTTCTATGCGTAGTAAGCAGATTTGGCAATCTGTTTATAAAAAAGGTTCATTTGAGATTAACAGTTTAACCACATTTCCATTAGAACTTAGAAAAAAACTTAAAGACCTAATTAGCTTGCAAAGACCAAAGATTACAAAAACTCAAACTTCAACTGACGGAACTATAAAATGGTTAATTAAACTTTTTGACGGTAATGAAGTAGAATGTGTTTATATTCCAGAAAAAACTAGAGCTACACTTTGCATATCCTCACAGGTGGGCTGTACTTTAAATTGCAGATTTTGCCACACAGGAACTCAGCGTTTAGTAAAAAATTTAAGTTTCGCAGAAATTGTAAATCAGGTTATGATTGCAAAAGAACAACTTAATGATTGGGATGAACAAAAAAAAATAACTAATATCGTTTTAATGGGAATGGGCGAACCTTTTTACAATTATGATAATGTAAAAACTGCGGTCGAAATATTAAAAGATAAAGAAGGACTAAATTACGGGGCAAAAAAAATAACTGTATCCACAGCAGGCATCGCTAATAAAATTCCTGCAGCTGCAAAAGAAATAGGTACTTATCTAGCTCTATCATTACATGCCCCAACTGATGAAATCAGAGAAATGATTATGCCTATTAATAAAAAATTTAAAATTATAGATCTTATAGAGCAGTGTAAATATTATAGTTCTATTGTTAAAGAAAAAATAACTTTAGAGTATGTTATGCTTAGAGACATCAACGATAATATTGAATGCGCAAAGCAACTCGTAAAGCTTATGGCCCAATTTCCTTGCAAAGTTAATCTTATAGAATTTAATCCTTGGCCCGGTGTTCAATATCTACCAACTAAAAGAAACGAGATAGAAAAATTTGGTAAGGTTATTCAGGATGCTGGATATGTTGCGACTATTAGAAGATCGAGAGGTCAAGATATCTTAGGTGCGTGTGGGCAACTAAGGACTGAAAGTGAAAAAAAAAAACATTATAACTAATTACCTAAAAATTCTTATACCTTTTATAGCCACTTCTGTACTAAAATTTATAACTTTGCTCAGAAAATTATTATTAATCATTTCTATACATTTATCAAAATTAATTATTTTATTATTATTTTTTAAAATAAAATTTTTAAAATTATTGTAGTCACCTTTCTCCCAATAATTTAAATGAACTTGTGTGGACTGCGCACCAAAAGGAAGCATAATTTCTTTATAAAACAATTGAGGAAAAAAGTTTATATTATTTTCAGTATATGGAATTAAACCATAACCATCAATAACATGTTTAACACCTAACTCGTTTAAAGCTACAAATGTAGTTTTATCATAAGTATGATTAGGTGCAAAGAAAGATCTAATATTTATTTTTTCTTCTTTAAATTTTTCAAGACCTTTTTTTATACGAGAAAATTGTATTTGGTAGTCATGACCAAAAAATTCTGACCTACCTCCATAGTTGAAATAATCTTTTTTATTCGTATCCATGTCATAAACATGAGACAAGCCATGCATCGATATTTCCCACCCTTTTTTTTGCCATTCCCTTACTTTATTCCAAAAATTATTATTTTTTTCATAAGCATAAAGCGCCTTATCTGCATTGAGGGGAATTACCCCTAAGAGAGGCTTAATATTATATTGATCGAATAAAGCTTCACATTTATCCATCAACGACCAATTCATATTTTCTGCCACATCATCAATACGTATTAACAATCCAGTACGTTGGTTTAAAAAATTTTTTATTGAATTAATCATTTAAGCTTATAATTTAGATTATATAGTGAAAAATTATATTATCAAAAAAATTTAAATTTTTATGTAATAACTCTAGATATGATTTGCCCAGTCAATAAAAGGGGAATATATGGCTAAGATATTGATAGTATTATTGATTATACAATAAGAGACAGATAGTAACCCGTTAGTATGAATAAAAAAAAATTTGAAGAATACACAAAAAATCTTAACCTAAAACAAGTACACACAGGTAGTATCTGGACTGAAGGACCCTGTTATTTAAAAAAATTAAACAAAGTTATTTGGAGTGATATCCCAAATAATAGAATGTTAAGTTTTGATTTTAAAAAAGTTGAAATTTTTAGGTCGCCCTCAAATTTCTCTAATGGCAACACAACTGACAATGAAGGCAATCTCGTAACCTGTGAACATGGAGCAAGAAGAGTTACCACTACGAATCAAAATAATGTCATTACTCTAATTGCAGATGAATATAACAACAAAAGATTAAACTCACCAAACGATGTGTGCGTTCATTCTAATGGAACAATTTTTTTTACAGACCCCCCATATGGAATTATTAACCCTAAACGCGTAGAAGGCTTTCCAGGCAAGATGATGTATGAAGGATGTTATGTTTTTAAATTTGATTTAAAAACAAAACTATTAGAAGCTTTTGTAACTGACATGGAACGTCCAAATGGTATCGCACTATCACCGGACGAGTCAAAGTTATTTATTTCAAACACAGGAGAAAAAAAATATATTAGAAGATACGATATAGATAAAAACTTGAAAATCACTAAACCTATAACATTTGCAAAAACAGATTCTAATTATGTCTTTGATGGTTTTAGATTTGACGCTGATCACAATCTTTGGACAAGCTGTGGAGATGGTGTGGCATGTTATGCACAATCAGGAGAACAAATTGGTTATATAAAAATGCCAGAACGAGTATCTAATCTTGATTTTGGTGGGATAGATGGAAAAAAGCTGTTCATCACAGCTAGTACTTCTTTTTATATGGCTGACCTAGGTATTCAAGGTACCAAATATAAATAAATTTTTTTAATAATTTTTATAAAATGTTTTTTTTTGAATTCGTAATAATATCTACTCTAATTTTTTTTCAATCAATTTTTGGTTTAGGGTTGCTTATTTTTGGAACACCTATTTTTTTTTTGATGGGATATAATTTCTTAGATATTTTAAATATGCTAGTACCTATATCAATC